>JBAYNV010000005.1:0-37951 GCA_041678685.1 Clostridia bacterium | reverse complement strand
TTCATTGTTACAGTAGAACATTGATATAGAATAATAAAAGCCTTTATGATATAATTAGTGCGTTAGTTTTATCATGGAGGATAATATGGGTACGCATTTTGAAAACTTACATGAGTCTGTGGAGTATATCAAGAAAAAAATAAAAAAACAGCCTGTGATCGGTATCGTTTTGGGTTCCGGACTTGGCATTCTTGCAACAGAAATTGAAAATAGAATAGAAATAGACTATAAGGATATTCCTTTTTTCCCTGTGTCTACCATACCCGGTCATGCGGGAAAACTCATTTTCGGAAATCTTGGCGGGAAATATGTTGTATGCATGTCGGGCAGATTCCATTATTATGAAGGCTATGAACCTGAACAGATAACGATCGGTATAAGAGTATTCAAGCTGTTAGGCGTTGAAGGTGTCATCATAACAAATGCAGCCGGAGGCATAAATACTGCATTCAAGGAAGGGACCATTATGCTCATTACTGACCATATCGGTTTTCTTGCGCCTTCAGCATTAAGAGGACCTAATATTCCTGAACTTGGCGAAAGGTTTTTTGACATGACAGAAGCATATGACAAAAAGTACCTTAGGATAGCCAGAGAAGCTGCCGGTAATATTGATTTTGACGTCAAGGAAGGTGTATATATGTTCTTCAAGGGACCTAATTATGAAACACCTGCAGAAATCAAAGCGGCTCGTATACTTGGAGCTGATGCAGCAGGAATGTCAACAGTCCCTGAAGTAGTTGCGTGTGCACACTGTGGTCTGAAGGTGCTGGGAATATCCGTTATAACCAATATGGCTGCAGGTATCCTGGATAAGAAACTGAATCATGCAGAAGTGATGGAGACCGCGAACAGAATAAAAGGCTTTTTCAAAGATTATGTCAAAGAGATAGTTAAGGAGATTTGATAATGGAATATGATATAAAGGATCTGTCATTAAAAGACAAGGGACGTGAGAAAATCGAATGGGTAAAGGATTTTATGCCCGTTCTTTCAAGTATAGAAAAAAAATACATCGATGCAAAACCATTAAAAGGTGTGAAAGTATCTCTTTCGCTCCATCTTGAAGCAAAAACAGCATATCTTGCAGTGATAATGCAGAACCTCGGTGCCCAGATAAGGGTTTGCGGGAGCAATCCGCTTTCGACGCAGGATGATGTTGTAGCAGGGCTTGTGGATATGGGTATAAGCGTATTCGCATACAGAGATATCAATGCGGAAACATATAGAAAGCATCTTATACAGGCTTTATCACATAAACCAAATATAATCATCGATGACGGTGCAGACTTAGCGAATGTGCTTCACAGGGAACGTCCTGACTTAGCTTCGGATGTATATGGTGGATGCGAGGAGACTACGACAGGTGTTGTAAGATTCAGAGCAATGGATAAGCAGGGCATATTGAAATATCCTATGTTTGCTATAAACGATGCGGCATGCAAACACCTTTTTGATAACCGCTATGGAACAGGGCAGTCAGCACTGGACGGCATAATGCGTACTACGAATCTGGCTATATTCGGTAAAAAAATCGTTATAGCAGGATATGGCTGGTGCGGAAAAGGTATAGCGCAGAAAGCTAAAGGCATGGGTGCAAACATCATAGTTACAGAGGTCGATGCTGTAAAAGCACTGGAAGCCGTTATGGACGGATTTGCTGTAATGCCTATGGCGGAAGCGGCAAAAACGGGGGACATATTTATAACTGTCACAGGCGACATCAATGTTATAACCGAAGAACACTTCATGCTTATGAAGAATAATGCGGTATTGTGCAATGCAGGGCATTTTGACTGCGAGATTATGATGTCACAGTTAAAGAAGATCGCGGTCAAAATAAAGGAAAGAAGGAATAATATCACAGGATATTATCTGTCAAATGGAAATGTACTTAATGTTCTTGGCGAAGGCAGGCTTGTAAATCTGGCATGTGCTGACGGTCATGCAGTTGAGATAATGGATATGAGTTTCTCTTTACAGCTCCTTACCGCGCTTCATGTTCTAGAAAACTATAAGAAACTGGAAAACAGGTTATATAACGTACCAAAGCAGATCGATGACCTGGTTGCCATGACGAAACTCGATTCATTAGGCGTCAATATCGATATACTTACTGCCGATCAGAAAAAATACATGGAGAGTTGGGAGTAGATCATGAAATACAGTGTTGTAGACAGAATAATACCATGTCCAAAGCATATCAATGCAAAAGGAGGCTATTCCTTCTATAAAAACAGGATAAAAGTTGATCTAAAGGTCCCGGAAACGGAAATGATCAAGATCGCATATGACATGTTAGATTCGTTCTGCACACTTGGACATATTAAACCGGATTTTGTAATAACATTCAGAAAGATCGATGAACATGCAGATACTGACAGAAGACTGGATAAATGTAAAACTGCTGATCAGGCATATATCATCAAACCGGTGCTCGACAGCGGAGTGTATGCAGGACTGGATCTTATGGCATATACGGATATGGGGTTATATTATGCTGCATCGACGCTTTATCAAACTATTGAAGAACTCAATGATAAAGAAGTCGATATACCTTTTATCGATGTTGTAGACTGGCCGACAGTAGCTTATAGGGGATTGTTCCTTGGCGATTATCTTAAAAATGTTAAGAATACTTCCTTGCTGAAATACAATGCTTTAGATGATGTATATAATACAAAAAGCAGGGAAAAGAAAAATGACATATATGTCGAATGCAACAAGTACGGAATAACAGTATTCACTGCACTTTTCTCATGGAGCGATTCGGAAGATGCCATAAGAAAAATGATCAGGCAGGAAAATAAGAATAACATACTGTTCTGGATAAATGATGATGCTGATGAAAATGAACTGTTTGAGGAAACTGGAAAACTGATAGAGATATTCAGGGATCTGAAAAAAACGGATCCGGATCTGAAAATGGGTATAGTAACTAACTTCAAGGGAGAAAAGGTATTTGAGAAATTGAATAAACTAACTGTACCTGAGGGGTTTTTGGTCTCATACTGCGATAAGAACAAGACATATGACACAAATGTAAAAGATATAGTTGCACCTTCCATGGCAGATTACTCTAAGGATGTAGGAGCATTTGGCATATATCCTCTTGTAGCATTTGACGAAAAGGCTTTTTTCCCATGGTCTGCTCCGGAATTCCTACAGTACAGATGCTCAGAATTTGCCAGAGTAAAGGTAAATAAGGTCATGGGATTCTCGCCGTTTGCATGTTCTTTCAATAGATTTAATATAACAGCGCTTGCGGAATGGCTTTGGAATTCCAGGGGAAGAAATACAGTAGATTTTATTAGAGCATATTCATACAGGGAAGACCTTGACTTTGATAAGTTTGAGAACTTCCTGTATTATATATCATTCGCATCATGGTCACTTCAAAGAAGCGGCTTCATACAATGCATCACTGAAGATGAAATAAATCTGAAAGATCTGAAGGCATTTCCAAGGGTCAATCAGATGATAAGCGATGCATATAAGGCAATGAAGATCGCTGAAGGCTTATCAAATAAATCTTATGCGGCTGAAGCAAAAGCAACATACTGTTCGATCGGATCTTTCATTTTCACAAAGAAGCTCCTGGACCTTATATCCCACAAAAAATATAATAAGAAGAAGTTTGCTGCATACAGGGCGAAACTTGAAGAAGCAGCAAAATCGGTATATGAGGCTTTAATGGAATGGGCTGAATTAATGAAAGTCAACGAAGGTGCATATGAAACATTCGTTTATGATACCGCCAAAGCATTTCTGTACCTTCCCAAGCATATTGATATACTTGCCGGTGTTACCCAGGAAAATGAGGGCGCCGTTAATTGAAGAAAATCATATCTGTCGTACTGATCCTTACATTTACAGCTTACCTTCTGACTGCATGCAGTGACAATGACAGAGAGTTTCTCATTTATGATAAAAATCTTACAGGCCAGGAGCTTGTGGATTCGATCGTTCAGGCCATACCTGACAGCTTTTATGTTGATATGAATATCGTTGTCGATGGCGAAGCCACAACAATGCTGATGATCAAACATAGCAATATCCTTAAAACGGAATCACTTTTGTCAGAAGGGATAAGTGTTGTTTCCGTATACGATTACAATGCAAACACCGCATACCAGTACTTTACCGGTGATAACCTTACTGAAGAAGAACGCACATACGGTATGGAACTGTCTTTGACCGATGAGGAGATTGGAAACGGTATAGATTATCAGCTGCAAAGCCTGGAAGGTATAGGCGATGTGCTGGAAGCATATATAACGGAGTATAACGGTGAAAAAGTGATATTTATCCGCAGCTCATATAAGTATGAGGGATCTGTACTTGTTTTTGAAATATATATGTCAACGAGATATTCATATCCTTTATGCCTGTCAAGCTATGTGGACGGTGTGGAAAGCGTAAGGATGGATATAATAGAAATAGATGATGATTATATGCCCGAAGAAAGTTTCCCGGGTATTCCCGATTATATCATATTCACTAACTATGATGATTATGAGGAACCGGCAGAATAGACTCGTCAATTGAAAATCGTTGACATAAACCGGAATAGAGCATATAATGCAGCTAAATTGACGTTACGAGAAGGAAAAGTAACTGATCGAAGAATCAAAGAGAGAGGGCATATGGTGAGAACCCTTATTACAGATCCGTGAAAGCTACCCTTCCAGTTGTCCGAAAAACGGAACGCATGCTCAGCGTTATGGAGCTCAAGAGCTTTCAAAAGAAAGAATTAGGGTGGTACCGCGTGATGAACTCTCGTCCCTTTGCAGGAATGAGAGTTTTTTTGTATAATAAAATTTGAACAATGAAAAGAGCAGGTGAAAAAATGGAAAAATTATCATTGAACACATTAAGGGAAGAGTATTTAAAATTCTTTGAAAGCAAAGGACACCTGAGGCTGAAGAGTTTCTCGCTTGTACCTGAAAATGATCCAAGCATATTACTTATAAATGCAGGAATGACTCCATTAAAGCCATATTTTACCGGAGCTTTAAAACCTCCTTCCTTAAGGGTCACGACATGTCAGAAGTGTATCCGTACTCTTGATATTGACAGGGTAGGGATAACATCAAGACACGGAACATTCTTTGAAATGCTCGGTAACTTTTCCTTCGGCGATTATTTCAAGAAAGAAGCTATATCATGGTCGTGGGAATTCTTTACGGAGGTATTGAAGATGCCTAAAGAGCGTCTTTATGTTTCCGTATACAACGAAGACGATGAAGCATATGACATATGGCATAATACGATCGGGCTGTCTGAAGATCATATCGTACGGCTGGGAAAGGAAGATAACTTCTGGGAGCACGGCACAGGCCCATGCGGTCCATGCTCAGAGATCCATTATGACAGAGGACCTGAAAAAGGATGTAAAAAACCTGACTGTAAAGTAGGATGCGACTGTGACAGATACATTGAGGTATGGAACAATGTTTTTACACAGTTCGATAAGCAGCAGGATGGAACATACAAACCGCTTGCAAAGAAGAATATTGATACGGGCATGGGGCTTGAACGGCTTGCATGCGTGATGCAGGGTGTGGATTCGCTGTTTGAAGTAGATACTATCAAGGAAGTCCTTGACACAGTATGTAAAGTGACAAATACAGAGTATGGAATAAACTATATGAAAGATATCTCCATAAGAGTCATCACTGATCATATAAGAAGCGCGGTAATGATGATCTCTGACGGCATAATACCTTCAAATGAAGGCAGAGGATATGTTCTAAGAAGGTTATTAAGAAGAGCTGCAAGACATGGAAAGCTTCTTGGCGTGAATGGTCTGTTTCTGGCTGATCTGACCGAAGTAGTTATCAGGAACTCCAAGGGAGCATATCCGGAGCTTGGCGAGAAGAGCGGATACATATGGAAGGTAGTTGACAGCGAGGAACAGAAATTTGCCGCTACCATAGAAAGCGGTATGTCTATACTGAACGAATACCTTGAAGAAGCAAAAAGCGGGAATTCGAATGTCCTTGGAGGCGAAAAAATCTTCAAACTCCATGATACATACGGTTTCCCATATGATCTAACAAGAGAAATAGCTACAGAGCAGGGATTCGGACTGGATAAAGACGGTTTTGATTCCTGTATGAAAAACCAGAAAGATACTGCAAGGGAAGCCCAGAAAGTATCGGAAGGTTCTGCATGGAAGAAAGGCACAGACAGATACAAAAACATCCCTTCAACAGTATTTACGGGATATGTAAAATATGAAGATGATGCATGCATATTAGATATACTCGCATCAGACGATCAGGTGCATATAGTCCTGGATAAAACTCCTTTTTATGCAGAGGCAGGCGGACAACAGGCAGATAAAGGGATCATACAAAAAGGCGATTCTGTTATAGAGGTCACAGGCTGTATCAAAAATGACGGGATATATGTCCATACCGGTAAAATACTTAAAGGCGCATTTAATAAAGGAGACAAGGTCAAATGCATTCTTGATATTAATGCAAGAAAGAGCACGCAGCGTAATCACTCGGCGACTCATATGCTTCAGGCTGCTTTAAGGGAAGTCCTCGGAGAACATGTCCATCAGGCGGGTTCATATGTCGATGCAGACAGACTCAGATTCGATTTTACTCACTTTCAGGTCATGACTGAGGAAGAGATCAAACGTGTGCAGAAAATAGTAAATAACATGATCTTAAGCTGTGTCCCCGTAAAAAAAGAGGAACTTGAGATCAGCGAAGCAAAGAAACGCGGTGCTACTGCATTATTTTCCGAGAAGTACGGAAATATCGTAAGAGTCATTACGATGGGAGATTTCAGCATGGAACTGTGTGGAGGGACCCATCTGGATAATACCGGTGAAACAGGTCTGTTTAAGATCATTTCTGAAAGCGGTATCGCGGCGGGAGTGAGAAGGATCGAGGCTTTGACGGGAACGAATGTTATGAATTATTTTGAGGAAAGGGAAAACCAGATAAAAGAGACTGAGAAAGTACTCAAGACCAAAGATATATTGGGCAAAGCGATTAGTTTACAGAAAGAACTCAGGGATATGAAGCATGAAGCCGAGGATCTCATAAAGAAACTTGCTTCCGGTGAGACGCGCGATATACTTGATTCATATGAGGAGATAAACGGAGTCAAAGTCATTATTACAAAAATCGCCGGAGCTGACATGAACCGTTTGAGAGAAATGGCCGACAAAGCGAGAGAAAAATATGACAGCTGTGTCTGTGCCCTTATTGGGACAGCGGACAAAGTCAACATTGTTATAGCAGCAACTTCACCGGTTTGCAAAAAAGGCATACATGCAGGAAAGATAATAAAAGAAGTTGCAGCTGTTGTGGGCGGAGCAGGCGGCGGACGTGAGGACATGGCTCAGGCAGGCGGCAAGGATATTGAAAAGGCTGATGAAGCTTTGGAAAAAGCCAAGCAGATCATAAAGGAGCAATTGATAAATGGATAACTGTCTGTTCTGTAAAATAGCAAAAAAGGAGATCCCGTCGGCTATAGTATATGAAGATGAATATATCATGGCGTTCAAAGATATAAACCCTCAGGCCAGATGCCATGTGGTGATAATTCCAAAAGACCACATCGCTTCGGATCTGAATGGCATAAATGAAGATAATGCGTTTATCATCGGAAAGATGTTTATCGGCGCAAAGAAGGTCGGTGAGATACTCGGTATAAGTAAAACAGGTATGAGGCTTATTAATAACTGCGGTCTTGATGCTCATCAGTCGATAGCTCATATACATATCCATGTTCTCGGAGGACAGGATATGGGAGAAAAAATACTGTAGGAATCATTTTACAAGGATATATGATCTGACAGCTGCACATTATATGCAGCTGTTTTTTATTATACATATTTAGTATATTCAATTATTTATTATTACGAAGCATAAAAAAAGGGAGCATATGCTCCCTTGAACTTACTTATCTTTTTTTTCTCTTCCTTGCTGCTTCGGATTTCTTCTTTTTCTTGACACTGGGTTTTTCATAGTGCTCTCTTTTTCTGACTTCGGCTAAAACACCGGCTTTTGCACAGTTTCTTTTAAAACGCTTTAATGCGCTTTCAAGTGTTTCGTTCTCTTTAAGTCTTACTTCTGCCATTTTGTTTTCACCACCCTTCTGTCATAAGGTAAAATTCGATCTTTACTAATTTTATATATTCCCTGAAACTTTGTCAATACAATTACAACTTTATTTCTTTCTTCGATATATCCGTATCTTTATAATAATTATCTATACCTCTCCATGCTATCATGAATGCGATAAGAAGGAAAACCAGATCTCCGAGGAAAATCCCGTATGATGTGAAAAGCCATGCAGTATATAGGATTGAAGGTAAAGTCATCGCATAACATGCAAGCTGGAACAGGGTACGCATATCTGTCGTTCTTTTTGTGATCCTTCTTCCTGTACTTATGAAAAGAGCAATAAGCAGAGTATACAAAAGGTAATTAAGAAGGAAAGTGAAAAACAGCATGACCGCTATGGATGCGTACAGAAGCGGTCTGGCAGAGATGATCGAATTCATAAGATCACTCGCTGCGACATCCTCCTCTGTTCCGAACATCGAAGTGTATGGAATGCTATAACTGATAGAGGAATTTGACAGATATACATCCGTTGGGCCAAGCACTATAACAGTTTCATATTCCTCATAAGCTGTAGGCGAACCGAAGTATTTCGTGTCGAGTATTATAAGCGTATCCTTATTCCCTGTGTCAGCAAGGATCACGGGATCTTCTGTAGTGACAGAAACAACTCCGTCAACGATGGAAAATTCCGGAGTGTTCGCTTTTAACTGATCGGTTATGTCAGTAATATAGCTGTCTGTACCGGTAATATAATATGAACTGAAAACAAGTGATAAAACAAGACAAAGCAGGACCACATACAGAAAAGGCCTGGCAGCGGATCTTGTAAGATAATCCTTGTATGAATGCATATCGGTGAAGCTTTTTATAAATATCCAGTAAAATGGTTTTCTCTTCTTTTCCATCGGTCTCCCTCTTGAACGTACATTTGTTATTATATAATATCCTGTCATATTAGGCAAATGAATAAATGCAGTGATTTACAAACTTCCGTTCATATTATACTGCCCATATGATAGAATATGTGCATGGATAAATTCGTATTAAAATCAGAATACAGACCTACAGGCGATCAGCCTGATGCGATCGAAAAACTGGTAAAAGGCGTGCTTCTTGGGATGAAGCATCAGACTCTCTTGGGCGTCACAGGTTCAGGCAAGACATTTACAATGGCTAACATCATAGAGAAAGTGCAGAAACCTACGATAGTGATAGCTCATAACAAAACTTTAGCTGCACAGCTATGCTCTGAATTCAAAGAATTTTTTCCCGATAACTGTGTTGAATACTTTGTTTCATATTATGACTATTTCCAGCCGGAGGCATACATACCCTCGACTGATACATATATCGAAAAAGACCTCTCGATAAATGATGAGATCGATCAGCTCCGTCATGCTGCTACAAGTGCTCTGCTCACTAGAAAAGATGTCATAATAGTTGCATCCGTATCTTGTATTTACGGGCTGGGTGATCCGAACGACTACCGTGACCTCATGCTGTACATTGGTGTAGGCATGATCAAAGACAGGGATGAGATCATTAAGAAACTTATCGAGATACAGTACAGCCGTAATGAGATAGACTTCAAAAGAGGCACATTCAGGGCAAAAGGAGACAGTCTTGAAGTCGCGCCTGCAAGCAACTCAAACACAGGATTCCGGATAAGCTTTTTCGGAGATGAAATAGAGAAGATAACGGAATTCGACCTTCTGACCGGGGAGGTAATCGGTACAGTCAGTCATCTTGCCATTTTTCCTGCCAGCCATTTTGTCACTGTAGAAGGTAAACTCAAAAAAGCTATTGAAGACATACAGAATGAGCTGGAAGAGAGAGTGGATCACTTTGAGAAGAACGGTAAGATAGTGGAGGCATACAGGCTCAATCAAAGGACTAACTATGATCTGGAAATGATCAAAAATATAGGCTTCTGTTCCGGGATCGAAAATTACTCAAGGCATATAGACGGAAGAACTCCAGGGCAGCCTCCGTCAACGCTTTTATCGTTCTTCCCGTCAGACTACCTTATGTTTATCGACGAATCGCATGTGACCATACCTCAGATAGGCGGTATGCACAAAGGTGACAAGTCACGTAAGAGAAATCTTATCGAATACGGTTTCAGACTTCCTTCGGCTTATGATAACAGACCTTTGGATTTTGATGAATTCAAGGAAAAACAGAATCAGTGCATATATGTATCCGCAACGCCGGGCGATTATGAGATCGGGATATCATCAGCCGTTGCCGAACAGATAATCCGGCCGACCGGATTGCTTGATCCCTGTATCGAAGTAAGACCGGTCAAGGGGCAGGTCGATGATCTTCTTGCGGAGATAAGGGATGTTGTAAAGCGCGGTAAAAGAGTTCTTGTAACGACACTTACGAAAAGGATGGCTGAAAAGCTTACAGACTATTACACGACACTTGACGTTAAAGTACAATATCTGCATTCGGATATAGAAACTCTTGAACGTATAGAGATACTGAAGCAGCTTCGTGACGGTACGTTCGATGTGCTGATAGGGATAAACCTTCTTCGTGAAGGCATAGACCTCCCTGAAGTTGAACTCGTTGCGATCCTTGACGCCGATAAGGAAGGATTCTTAAGAAGCGCAAGGTCATTGATACAGACAGCAGGAAGAGCTGCAAGAAATGTTACAGGAAGGGTGATAATGTATGCGGATACGGTCACAGACAGCATGAAGACGGCTATCGGTGAGACCGACAGAAGAAGAACGATACAGCAGGCGTACAACATAAAGAATGACATAACCCCGACGACGATCCAAAAAGAGATCAGAGACAATATCCACTTCAGAACGAAGGAAGATGCGCAGAAGAAGACATTGCTGACCCAGAACATACCAAAGACCGAAGTGGAGATGATAAAGGAACTGGATCTTTATGAGAGGCTTATGAAACGCGCCGCAAAACTTCTTGATTACGAATCTGCTGCAAGATACCGTGATCATATAAAGGAGCTCAGATCCGCTTTAGACAGTAATGTTGATGTTGAAAATACAGGAAAAATAGAATAACATATCACGTGATATTAATATGAGAGGAGATCGAGGCAACAGATTTACTTCGATATATGCAATGGAAAAAGTAAGGGTAGGCCTTTATGGCATAAATGGACATCAGATCCATAATCAGATGAAAGATCATAGGAAAGCATATGTGACCGCTATATGTGCAATTGGGAAGGATAAGCTTCCCCAGGAACTGCTGGATGAAAGCATCAAGTTTTACTCAGATTTTGATTCGTTCATATCCGATCCGGATATCGATGTGGTTTCCATATGCGCACCAAAGAGGATAGATCAGAAAGATATGGCTATAAAAGCCATGAGAGCCGGGAAACATGTATACAGTGAGAAACCCTGTGCATATACGGAAAAGGATCTGGATGAAATACTGTCTGTTTCAAAGAAAACAGGAAAACTGTTTCATGAGATGGCAGGTTCGGCATTCGATGAACCGTTCATATCCATTACAGAACTGATCAGGAACGGAACGATCGGCGAAGTGGTACAGGTATTCGCACAGAAATCTTATCCATATAAAACGTCGTCAGGAAGGCCTCAGGATGATAGCACTGACGGAGGCCTCATAAGATGGATCGCTGTTCACGCCGTAAGATTCGTCGAACATACCACCGGTTTGAAGATTAAAGATGTATATGCAATGGAAACAAGGCATGCTAATCCTGTAAAAGGCGGAGATCTGAAGATGGCTGCAAACTTTATGTTTTCACTTGAAAACGGTGCGGTAGGTTCGATAGTATCCAACTATCTGAATCAGAACAGATTCCCGACATGGGGAAACGAGCATTTAAGAATCTGGGGAACAAAGGGTTTTGTGGAAACCACAGACGGTCTGACCAAAACAAGACTTGTCACGGAAGACCATGACGGACCTGTTGAGATCAAACATACATCGATAGATTATTTTGATTTCTTTATAGAAGAAATATTACATGGAACACCGATGCCGCTGACACTTGAAGACGAACTCCATCCTTTAAGGGTAGTGATCAGAGCACAGGAAAAGGCATTGGAGGTAGAGTAATGAAGATAGTAGTCATAGGTATAGGCGGATACGGAGAGATATATCTGAACGGTTTGTTCGAAAATACGGAAAATGCGGATTTTAGCATAGAAGGATATGTTGCGCCAAGACCTAAAGATAACGAGTATTCCAGAAAACTTGAGGAAATGGGTGCAAAGAGATATGTGACGCTGGAGGATTTCTACAAAGAAAAAGAGGCAGATCTGGCTATCATATCCAGTCCCATAGAGTTCCATATGCCTCAGACGATCCTCGCATTGAGCCATGGGACAAGCGTGATGTGCGAGAAGCCTGTTGCAGGTACGGTACAGGATGCATATGCGATGATAGAGGCGGAAAAAGGATCCGGATGCTTCGTAGGGATAGGTTATCAGTGGTCATATTCCATCGCTATACAGAAAATCAAAAAGGATATTCTTGACGGAAGATATGGAAAACCAAAACGTCTTAAGTGCATCGTGCTGTGGCCAAGGTCGCAGAGGTATTTCCACAGGAACAACTGGGCCGGTAAATTAAAAAGTGATACAGGTTACTGGATACTGGATTCAGTTGCCAATAATGCAACCGCCCATTATATACATAACATGTATTTTGTTCTTGGAGATACCATGTTTACAAGCGCACAGCCAAAAACGATGCAGGCGAATATTTACAGAGCAAACGATATTGAAAATTATGATACCTGTTGTGCACGTGTGATCACCGATAAAAACATTGAGATCCTGTATTATGCAAGCCATTCGATAGAGAAAAATATGAATCCGATAATGGATTTTGAATTTGAGAAAGGTCATATAAGCGCTGATTTCAATAAAGAAAAATGTATATACGGTTATGTCGGGGATGAGGTCATATCTTACGGTAATCCGTATGATCATGAGATAAAGAAAGCTTTTGACAGCATGAAAACGATCAAAGGTGAAAATCTGAATCTGTGCCCTATATCCGCTGCTATACCTCAACTCAAGACTATAAACGCCATAAGCGAATTCTGTAAGATCAATACATTCATACCTGAACAGCTAGGTTATCTTGATGCTGAAGAAAATACAACAAAAATAGTCTATGTCAAAGGGCTTTATGATAAACTGAATAAAGCATATAACGAAAACAGGATACTTGATGAGAGAGTAAAGAAGATAGATATTACCGGTTACGATAGATTTAGTAAAGTAAAATAATCATAGGAGAGGGGACGAAGCCATGTATTTTGATCTGCAACATATCAGGAAATTCACAAATGATTTGGAAGCCTTGAGATTCAGGGACTTCATGGATGTAGCGAATATTCATATTAAAGAGGTCTTTGGAAAAATAAATCTGGGGGTCCTGAAAAATACTGATATAGCCTCTATGGCTTCGTATACCTGCGGTTCCGTGTATGAAACGGAAGGTAACAGGTATCATATTTTCAAATTTAAACTTAAGGTTAATCCGCTCTATGATAAAAAAACTCTGGTTCTCCGTATAACGACAGGTTTCGGATGCGATTGGAACGAGTCCAGAAATCCAAATTTCCTTTTATTTATCAACGGAGATCCTGTGCAGGGTTACGATCAGGGACACCGCGAGTGTATCATTTCTGAATGCGCAAAAGCATATGATGAATATGAAATGTTCCTGTTCGAGTTTTCAGGTATGAGAAGCGGCTCTGTCCAGATGACATTGAAGACATGCGCGCTCGACCATATCACGGAAGACTTTTATTATGATATGCTCTGTCCGGGGGAGTCCATACAGTATATCGAAAGCGAGATAATCAAACAGGATACCGCACGATATCTTATGGATGCCGTAAACATGTGTGATCTTCGCGAACCGTATTCGGAAGAATATTATGCATCGGTAAAAAAAGCTGATGATTACATCAAAAACGAGTATTACGGAAAATACTGTGATGATGATACTGCAAAAGTGATAGTTTCAGGAATGGGACATACGCACATCGATGTGGCTTGGAGATGGCCTTTGAAGGAAACGAGGCAGAAAACGGTAAGGACTTTTTCCACAATGCTGACATATATGAAGGAATTTGATGACTTCAGATTCATGTCAAGCCAGCCTCAGTTGTATAAATTCATAATGGAAGAATACCCTGAGCTGATGGATGGTATTAAAAAGGCAGTAGCAGACGGTAAGTGGTCTCCTGAAGGAGCTATGTGGCTTGAGGCTGACTGCAACCTTATAAGCGGGGAATCTTTCGTCAGACAGATAATGCATGGAAAACGCTTCTTCAAAGAGCAGTTCGGGATTGACAACAGGATATTATGGCTTCCCGATGTATTCGGGTACAGTGCTGCATTACCTCAGATACTGAAAAAGAGCGGGATCGACTACTTCACGACATCTAAAATCTCATGGAACGAATTCAATGTCATACCATATAACACATTCATGTGGGAAGGCATCGATGGAAGCCAGGTCTTCACGAATTTCATTGTCAGCGGACGAGGACCGGACGAGGACGGAAAGCCCAGAGTAAATTACAATTCCCATATCGATGCGAACCATATGATGGGTACATGGGAAAATTACAGGGATAAAGGCCTGTCCAATAACCCTATGATGACATTCGGTCTTGGTGACGGAGGCGGCGGTCCGAAAAGGGATCATCTCGAACAGGCGATCAGATTTAAAAAAGGTATAAAGGGAATGCCAAAGTTCGAAAATGTTGCACCTTTAAGTTATTTCGACAAGCTATATAACAGTGTGAAGGATAACAGCAGGCTGCCAAAATGGGTCGGAGAACTGTATCTTGAACTGCATAGGGGAACATATACGTCGATAGCAAAAAACAAGAAGAACAACAGAAAGTCAGAAATCCTCTTAAGAGATACGGAGATATTCTCAGCATTTGCAGATAAACAGGGTATAGATGCATACCCGAAGAAGGAACTCTATGATACATGGGAAACAGTATTGCTGAACCAGTTCCATGATATCATACCCGGATCATCGATCAAGGAAGTTTATGACGATTCGGATATCGATTATGCCAGGATAATGAAAAACGGCAGGGAAATGCTCACAAGTTCGCTCCATTCGTTCATCAAAACAGTCAAGGGAGAGGAACTGTGTGTCGTTTTCAACCAGCTTGCATTTAAGAGGGCGGACTGCGTCAGGTTGAGAACGGATAAAGAATATTCCTGTGTATATGATATACACGGTGAAATGACTCCCGGGCAGATGGTCGTTGAAGATGATAAGAATTACTTTATATTTGAAGCAAAACTCTGCTCGATGGGGTATACGGTATTCAAGCTTTCTACTGATAGATCCAGATCCTCAGACAGCACTTTCACGGCGACTGACAGATCGATGGAAAACGAATTTATTAAAGTTGTCTTTGATAATAACATGAATATTTCATCCCTTTTTGATAAGTCAGCGCAGCGGGAGGTCCTGCTTCCCGGAAAAGCTGGGAATCAGATCACGGCATATGAGGATAAACCTTTAAAGTATCAGGCATGGGATATAAACATTTATTACAACGAAAAGGCATATGATATAAATGATGTGCAGTGCTGCGCGCTTGTCGAGAATGGTCCGGTAAGAAAATGCATCAGAGTCGACCGTAAATTCATGAGATCCACGATAACGCAGTTGATTTATCTTGAAAAATCTTCAAAGAAGATAGATTTTAAAACTTATATAGACTGCAATCATGATGATATCCTGCTTAAGGCTGCATTTCCTGTGGATGTACATAATAACGAGGCTACATATGATATTCAGTTCGGAAATGTTAAGAGACCTACACATTGGAACACGAGCTGGGATTATGCGCGATTCGAAGTATGTGCTCATAAGTGGGCGGATCTTTCAGAGGATGATTACGGCGTGAGCTTACTGAACGACTGTAAATACGGACATGACATAAAGGGTTCAACGATGAGGCTCACGCTTCTAAAATCAGCCATTGAACCGTATCCTGAAGCTGACAGAGGCCTGCATGAATTCACATATTCCATATATCCCCATACCGGAGACTTTAAAAAAGCCCATACGGTCGATCAGGCGTATAAACTGAACTACAGACCATATGCGTTTTATGTTGAAAAAGGAACAGGAAATGTTGAAGGATATAAGTCATTCATTTCATGCGATATGGAGAATGTGATCGTTGATACCATCAAGATCGCAGAAGACAGCAATGATATGATAATAAGGGTATATGAATGCTTCAACAGACGTACTGTCTGCAATCTCAGCTTCGGATTCCCGGTCATAAGCGTTGCAGAATGTGATCTCATGGAAAATGACATAGCAGTCAGAGAGGTAAAAGACGATGAACTGGAATTTGAGATCAAACCTTATGAGATAAAAACGTTCAGGATCAGGTAGATCATCTGGGACCGGATCACATAATAAATCGTTATAAAAACGGATCTTTGAAGGATCCGTTTTTCATATGCATTTATAAGTCATTTAACTCATTTTCTTATGAATTTATCGATGACATCAGCTATTGCACCTTCATTATTCGTACATGCGATATAATCAGCCTCCGCCTTTACAGCAGGATCACCGTTTGCGCATGCTACACCAAGTCCTGCATATCTGATCATTTCCATATCGTTGCACCCGTCTCCTACAGCGATCATCTCTTCTTGCCTTATATCCAAAGCTTCCCCTATTTTCATAAGCGCGAAAGCTTTGGAAATGCTGCTTGAAAAGAATTCAAGGAAGTAAGGCCTTGTGGTGACAGCCGTAACTGTATCAGGTACCGCATTTGCAGCTTTATCCCTGATCGATGCAATCTTTTCAAGCGAATCGCAGAAAACGAATTTGGTCGGGCCGAACATGCATTTACTAAGATCGATCTCACCTAAAAGATGAGGGATGATCCCTGTGATGGAAGCATAAGCATAAGCCTGATCATTCAACTCGCTTACATACAATTTCTGATCATGCCACATGCATACTGTACATTTATATTCCTCGTTGAGTTTCAATACAAATGATCCGTCTTCGATACTCATCGTCTGATTCAGTATCAAAGGACCATTCTTATTTAAATAAACCATCGCTCCGTTGTTTGTCACAATAGGCGAGTCCAGTTTTAAATCATCATAAAGCTTCATGACTCCCTGTATCGGTCTTCCCGTACATAGTACGAATCTGATGCCTAAGCTGTTTGCGTATGCCACAGCACCATATGTGTTTTTTGGTATTTGACCTTCATCATTGAGCAACGTTCCGTCAAGATCGGTCGCTATAAGTTTATACAAAATACTTTCTCCATTTCATATCATATAATATTGATATTATACCTAAAATCCTATGGTATGCATATTTTCATTTTAAGAATAGTCGTATATAATCGGTCTGAAAGGATATATTATGGCTGATTTGAATGACCTGAGATTATTTGGTTTATATAAAGATTTCATAAAAAAAGACTTGGAAGACAGATATGCCGTTATATGCAAAAGAGCAAAAAATGACAGATACTTTGATATTGAAAAATACACTATGGCATATAAAAGACTTTCCGGATACAGATCATCGGTGTCAAAAACAGCCGTGAAAAGCATATCAGGAAGTAATATGCCTTTTTTCATCATATTCGGGGTATTCCTTATGATCATACTGATATCAGTTCCTCTTGTTATAAAAGAAAAAATGGTGGACCTGAATGTTATGATATCAGGTGATTATGTGATAGATGATACAAAGCAGATAGCCGGTTTTTTAAGGCCGGGAGTAAAAACGAGCAGAACGGATATCAAAGTGTATCACTATAAATATGTTTCTGGAGCCGTCGAATCGGATTATTCACCCGAATTATTTGGGACCGAGCTTTCCAACCGGTCATATGACCTGGTGATCACCGACAGGAAGATGCTCGATAAATTTTATTTTTATGATTCTGCTTCTATGCCGATATTAAATCTTGTGCCTTACCTTGACAGTATAGGGATAGATATTGATGACAGCCGTCTTGTGCGGTATGTAGGAATACCATATGCAATTGATGTGTCAGACAGTGCCTTGCTGGACGGGTTGGACGCGGGCAATGATAGCTTCTATCTTGTAATACCGTTAAGAGCGGAAGAAATAGATAATACGATCCTTGTAATGAAGACACTACTTAACGATATGCCCTGATATCAGTTTTATTGGAGTAATAGGCTTCGTTAATATTGTATAACAATGCACCCTGATATATAATTTCAGTGTTTGGAGGTATGCATGAGCGGGGTGATGCTGAATTGGGATGATAGTGCGTTCTTCTACTATTTATCCAAAGGTTATGGCAATGATGCTAAGAGCAGGGACGAAGCCGTTGACTATTGTAAGGCAATAGTCGGCCAGTATGATGGTACCGGCGTTACCGATTTCCTTATGTGCCTGAATTCCCGGCTTGCTTCCTATCCTTCAAAATCGATAGAGAATTACGGAGATTCATTCAGAAGAAAACAGCAAAACGGTAAGGATGTTGATTTTGCTGAAACATGGGTCAGGAGTTTTCATGAAATATATGAAAAATGGGGATTCGACTATTTTGAAGTCTGGATACAGAGGCTCAGAGAAATAAAGATCAATCCATGGATATCTGTCCGCATGAATGATGCGCATGAGACTCTAAGTGAGACTTCCTGCCTTGCACCGGAGTATTTCTATGAGAATCCCGGTCTGAGAAGGGTGCGTCATCACAGGGAAAGTACATATTTCGATAATTTGTTTGATTACGGTTCGGAAAAAATCAGGAAGCGTTACCTGGCATTCATAGACGAATCACTGGCAAGATATGATGTATATGGAATAGAGATCGACTGGATGCGTGAAATATTCTGCTTTGAGTATGGCAGGGAATATAGCGGGATAGATGTAATAAACAACTTCATGCACGAAGTCAAAAAAATCGTTTCCTGGCATGAAAACAAAAAAGGACATACCATTAAAATAGCTGCAAGGATACCTGTAGGTCTGGAAACATCATACTACATGGGATTTGATGCGATCACCTGGGCAAAGCAGAGATTGATCGATACATTGGTCATTTCACCTCGTTGGGGCACTACGGATACCGATATGCCTATAGAATTATGGAAAAAGGTACTTGCCCCGTATAACGTCGGACTTGCCGCAGGGATAGAGATAATACTGAGGGAAAACAGATCATATCCTATTACTTTCAACTGTGCTGAAACAGTTTATGCAAGCGCAACCGCCATATTCAGTGCGGGAGCTGACAAAGTGTATCTTTTCAACTATATGAGAGCACCGGACCTCACTATGACAGATAAAAATAATAAAGCCGGAATGACTATTTTCTCGGATTATAAGGGATTGCTCAATACCATAAAAGATCTGGACACTGTAATGTCCGCACAAAGAAGGCATCTGGTGTCATATAGGGATATACTTCCGGAATGGGAATGCAGGAAATTCCAGGTACCGGTCGTCTGTAAAGCATCGGATTCAGATTATGCTTCGTTCAGGGTAAGGACAGGCAACATAGCAAAAGGATCGTCCGTGCGGATAATATTAGGTATAGACAGTGAAAGGGATCTTGACAGTAAAGATATCACAGTCTATATAAACAGCAGGCCAGCAGAGTTTGCAGGAAAGCTGGAAGAGGACAATTACTACTGCGAATCCCCATTATATGATTTCAGTGCTGTAAATACAGGAGTTATGAATCAGGTAAATACGGTGGAGGTATGCAGCAACAGCGTGGATTTCACTGTCAAGCATATAGAGATAAGGGTATTACCGGTTAGGAGAGAAAAATGATCAATTTTAATTTGCTGCATCCTGCGGATCAGATAGTCATGCTGATGGAAAGAATATACAGATACGGCATGACAACGACAAGCGGAGGCAATCTGTCGATACTTGATGATAATGGGGATATATGGATAACACCGAGCGGGATAGACAAGGGTTCACTCAGAAGAAAAGATATAATGCAGATAAAACCTGATGGAACTGTAATAGGACCGCATACGCCTAGTGTGGAGCTTCCTTTTCATGAAAGCGTATACAGAACACGAAAAGATGCAAAAGCCATAATACACGCTCATCCGCCTGCATGCGTGGCTTTCAGCATAGTCAGGCAGATCCCAAATGTCCATCTGGTACCTAATATTAATAAAATATGCGGCGAAGTAGGAATGGCCGCTTATGATATACCGGGAAGCGAGGAATTAGGGAAAAAAATATCGAAAGCATTCATCAAAGGCTATGATACGGTAATGATGGAAAATCACGGAGTCATAGTGATAGGAGCAAATCTTTTTGATGCTTTCATGAAATTCGAGACAATAGATATGTGTGCGAAACTGGAGATACGCGCTAAGAATATCGGAACGATCAAACCTTTATCACAGAAACATATCGATATGTCGATACAGAAAAAAGCCGTACCTCTTCAGGAATTCATACCAAACAGCTATTCATCAGAAGAACGTGACGTGAGAAGGGAAATGTGTGAACTGATACACAGAGCATATGATAAGGAATTGTTTACCAGCACGCAGGGGACATTTTCCGTCAAGTTAAGTGATGATTCATTTGTAATAACACCTTATGGCATTGACAGGAAATATATCTACGTTGAGGATCTTGTCAGGATAGAACAGGGGAAATTCCGGGAACAGGGAAAGATGCCTTCACGTTCGGTCATACTGCATAAGGAAATATATGCAAAGCAGCCTCATGTAAAGAGTATAATAATAGCACATCCGCCTAATATGATGGCATTTGCCGTCACTGATACTGCGTTTGATGCTCATACAATACCTGAGAGCTATATTCAGCTTCGTAATGTCCCCAAAATGCCATACGGTTCAAGTTTCCTTCAGCCTGCGATGTTCGCAGAGGTTTTTAACAGAAGCACTCCTGTGGCATTGGTGGAAAATGACTGCGTTATAGCTACCGGGAGCACGTTGCTTCAGGCATTTGACAGGTTGGAAGTTGCTGAATACAGTGCAAAAGCACTCATAGATACGCATGTTTTGGGTGAGATGGTCAGAATAAACGCCGAAGAAACAATAGCAATCGAGATAGCATTTAAACTAGAATGATCAAAGGAGATATGAATGGCTGAGAAAAAGGATCTTGAGTTATTTGGACTGAACGAGAGTTATAGTAAAAAAGACCTTGAGCATGCATATGAAATGATCCTAAGAAGAGCGAAACTGGATCCGTCCATGAAGGTGGATGAAGTGAATGCCGCTTATGACAGGATATTAGGTATAAAAAAGATCATAGTATCGGAAGAAGAACAACTGAAGCGCAAAGGGAAAATGAAGTTGTCTGACAACATGCCGTTCATTATTGCCGGTGCAGTGGTTGTTCTCATCCTTGCTATTATGATCCCCACATTGGCTGCAAAAAAGGCTGTTGATCTTCACGTCGGATTTGCCGGCGAATATACAGTGAGCGAAACTGAGTCGCTCGTCAGCCTTATCCGTCCGGATGTGAAAGCAAAAAAGACCAGCATTGAAGTGATATACTGTTCTTTTGACAGCGGAAACGATATAGGAGCGGCAGGACTGACGGCTCTTTCTCTTTCACTGATAGGAGCTGATTATGATCTTATAGTAGCGGATTCTTCGATCTATACTTACCTCACAGGCGCGATAGGTGAGGTCATGGTAAGGGATCTTACTGAATACCTTGATGACATGGGACTGTCTTCAAATGATCCCAGGCTGTTGAGATCGGGTTCGGAAATTTATGGGATAGACGCATCAGCAAGTTCGATATTCAGCCAGATAGGTACTACAGATGGTAAATTCTATCTGGTGATCCCTAATAAGCTCGTCGAAGTCGAAAATGCCGTTACTGCAATAATAGAAATAATAGGAGAGTAATATGCTTAGTGAGCAAATCAAGAAAAGATATGGAGCATTCTGGGATAACGATGCATATGAAAGATGCGTTCTGTATATAACACAACGCATAAGAAAAAATACCATTATGGCAGAGGTTATATCTCCGGAAAAATGGACGGATATCGGTCTAAGAACCAGGGCAGCCGTCGAGTCATATACCAATGTCCAATATTATGCTGAAGGATTTCCAAGTATTTTTACGAATTACGGACCGGGATGTATGGCGGCATGCATAGGAGGAAACTATGTACTTGCCGAATCGACCGTATGGTTCGATACAGACCCGATAATAAAGGACTGGGCCAGTATGCCTGATATAAAGCTGTTTGAGGATTCAAATATGTGGAAGATGACTAAAACATATACTGAAAAGCTGTGTGAAGCATCAAATGGAAAGTACATGACATCCATTTCGGATATAGGCGGTTCCCTGGATATACTGTCATCACTAAGAGGCGCGCAGACGCTCCTGTATGATCTGTATGATTATGCCGATGAAGTTAAAGCACTTCATAATAAAGTCGAAATCATCTGGAAGGATGTATATAACAGGCTTTACAGCATCACAAGCAGATATCAGGAAGGTATGACGAGCTGGATGCCGATATGGTGCAAGGACAGATATTATCCTCTTCAGTGCGATTTCTGCGCTATGATCTCACCGGATATGTTTTGTGAATTCGTTCGGCCTCATCTGGTAGCGCAGACTGAGTTTCTGGATCATGCTATCTATCATCTTGACGGTCCCGGTGAAGTACCTCATCTTGATCATATACTATCTATTCCAAGGTTGAATGCCATCCAGTGGACAGCGGGTACCGGGAAAGAAACGCTTGATAATGAATGTTATTATGATATGTATAACAGGATACTTAAGGCCGGCAAGGGACTTGTACTTTTCGGGGTGCCTTTCAGTTCGCTGGAAAAACTGATGAATAGCCTGGTATCTACGAAAGGTTTATTCATTTCCATGAATGTAGCTGATAATAAAGAAGCAAATGAAGCTATCAGGATAGCTGAGTGTGCCGGAGTTAAATAAAAGATATTTAGGGAGGTCATGAATGAGTTTTAAGATAGGAGTCATTACTGAGTCTTTCAGGTTACCGCTAAAGGAGGCGCTTCAAAAAGCCGCATCACTTGGTGCAGACGGTGTTCAGATATATGCAAGAAACGGTGAGTTGACACCTGATCTTGCTCAGGAGGAAAGAAAAAGCCTTGTCAGATATATTAAAGACACAGGCCTTGTCCTTTCAGCACTCTGCGGTGATATCGGTGCTTTTGATGATCCTGAAACGAATACCGACAGGATCAGAAGATCAAAAATGATCGTGGATCTTGCAGTGGATATGGGTACTTCGATAGTGACCACTCATATTGGGACTGTTCCCGAAAACAGGCAGGAAGACAAATACAAGATAATACATGACGCATGTTATGATCTCGGAAGATATGCAGACTTAAAGGGTGTCAAATTCGCGATCGAGACAGGACCTGAAAAATCGCATATACTCAGATCCCTTATCGATGATCTGGATTGTACAGGGATAGCAGTCAATTTCGATCCTGCCAACCTGACTATGTGCGTTGATGATGATGCAAGGCTTGCAGTAAAAAACCTTGCTCCTTATATCGTCCACACCCATGCAAAAGACGGTATCATGATAGGGAAACATAAGAATGATCCCAGATACAGCGATCTTGTCGGAAAGAAAAAATGGCTGGAGCTTCCGTTAGGTGAAGGCGATGTCATTTTTCCGACATATCTCGCCGCATTAGAAAAGGCAGGGTATAAAGGATTTCTGACGATAGAAAGGGAAGTAGGAGATGATCCCGTAAAAGACATAGAAAACGCTGTAAAATTTTTAAGAAGATTGATATAGGAGGAAAACATGCAGATAGGTATAAGTTCATATTCGTATGAAAGACTTTCGAGAAGAGGAGAAATAGATTCATTCGGTATCATAAAAAAGACGAAGGAATTTGGATTTGAAGCAATAGAATTTTCGGGTATACCAGGGGATACATATGAAAAGCGTGTGGCGCTTGCAAAGGATATAAAAAAAGCCTGCGAAGACGCCGGTCTGATGATCGCGAACTTCTCGACAGGAGCGGATCTGATAAAGGGTTCTGACTGGGATCTGGTAAAAGAAACAGACAGGATCAAAAAAGAGATCGATATAGCCGCAATACTCGGAGTGGATAAAATGCGGCATGACACATCATTCGGATTCTGCGCAGGCGATCCGAAGGCACGTACTCTCGATCATTATCTTGACAGGATCGCAAAAGGCTGTAAAATACTGACTACCTATGCAAAAGGTGCCGGAATAAGAACGATGACGGAGAATCATGGGAAATACTGCCAGCACAGCAGCGATGTCATTAAAATATATAATGCCGTGGATGATGATAATTTCGGTTGTCTGATAGATTTCGGTAATTTCCTCTGTGTTGATGAAGACCCTGTAGAAGGCGTATCGGAACTTGCTCCATTTGCTTTTCATGTACATGCAAAGGATTTCCATTTTAAAGAAGGGTCCGCAATGAATCCGGGAAACGGATGGTTCATATCAAAAGGCGGAAATTATCTTAGGGGATCAATAATAGGGCATGGTGATGTCCCTCTGAGAGAATGTATAAATGTATTGAAAACATATAACTATACAGGTGTTTTATCAATAGAATTTGAAGGTATGGAAGATAATTTTACGGCTATTGAATACGGATACAACAACCTGAAAAGACTTGTCAACGGATAATGGATGATAAAGAAAAAAGACTGAAAGCGGTATTCATACTGACCATAATATTTGCCGTTGCCGGCATGGTTTTCAGCATATTATACCTTGCTTTTCAGGTATTCATACCTGCTGCGAGCCCTGTAAGCATGTCATTGATGCTTGGCTCGATTCTATACCTGATAAGATCCAACAGAGAAAAGTATTCCAAAGGTATATTTAAGGCATTACTGATAATCATAATAGCAGGTATCCTGATCGGTATCATTGCAGGCGTATTGCAGCTTATATTGTTTTTCCGGATTTAAATACCTGCCTGTACAAATAACTACACATCAAAGAGAATAATATGTTATGTATTATTCTTTTTTATATGCTAAAATGAATGCATGAGGTTGCAATGAAGAAGTTTTCTGACTTGGATATGTATTTATTCCGTGAAGGTACCGAATGCCAGGCTTATAGAATGTTCGGAGCACACCTTACTGACAATGGGTGTGAGTTTACGGTTTATGCGCCTGAAGCCGAGTATATTTCCGTAGTCGGCGATTTCAATGGTTGGAATACGTTCGCACATAACATGGAGAAAAATGATGATGGTATATTCGATATCTTCATTGACAGCGTAAAAGAATGGGATAAGTATAAATTCCGTATCGTTTCTAAGAATAAAAATGAAGTGTATAAATCAGATCCATACGCATTCTATTCTGAACATACGCCCGGTACCGCTTCTGTATGCGTGAAAGTGGATGATTATATCTGGTATGATAACCAGTGGATGGAAAAAAGGCGCGATACAGCTCCATACGACAAACCGATCAGTATATATGAGGTACATTTAGGATCATGGAAACGCGGTGAGAATAACTCTTATCTTACCTACGAAGAGTATGCAAAACAGCTTATCCCTTATGTTAAAGAAATGGGATATACGCATATAGAGCTGATGCCTGTAACGGAATATCCATTTGATATGTCATGGGGATATCAGTGCCTTGGATATTTTTCCGCAAGCAGCAGATTCGGTTCACCAAAACAGTTGAAGTATTTTATAGATCTGTGCCATCAGGAGGATATAGGCGTTCTGATCGATTGGGTCCCGGCACATTTTCCAAAAGACCTGCATGGATTAGCCAGATTCGACGGATCATGTCTTTTTGAGTATGCGGATCCAAGGATAGGCGAACACAAGGGTTGGGGTACACTGGTATTTGATTTTGGAAAAGGTGAGGTACGCAGTTTCCTTCTGTCAAGCGCGTATTACTGGATGAATGAATTTCATGCAGACGGGCTGAGAGTCGATGCGGTATCATCCATGATATACCGTGATTATGACAGACATAAAGACGAATGGATACCCAATAAATATGGCGGGCGGGAAAATCTAGAAGCTGTGGAATTCCTAAGAACGCTGTCTATCAACCTTTTCAGGGATTTCCCCAATACTTTATTGGTAGCCGAGGAATCCACCGCATGGCCGAATGTGACTGCTCCTGTATATGAAGGTGGATTGGGATTCAATTTCAAGTGGAATATGGGATGGATGAATGATACTTTAAGTTATATGGAGAAGGATCCCTTATTCAGGAAATATGATCACAACAAGATCACATTTCCTATGTGTTACGCATTTTCAGAAAACTATATACTCCCTCTTTCACATGATGAAGTGGTGCATGGAAAGAAATCTCTTCTGGATAAGATGCCAGGCCCGTATGAAGATAAATTTGCCAACCTGCGTGCTTACTATGCTTTCTTTTATTCGCACCCGGGCAAAAAGCTCATGTTCATGGGAGGTGAATTCGGGCAGTTCGTTGAATGGAGATATCAGGGACAGCTTGACTGGATGCTTCTGGATTATGAGATCCACAGAAAACTCAGGCAATATGTCAGGGATCTGAATCTGATATACAGATCACATAAAGCTTTTTATGAAGATGAAAGGGACTGGAACGGGTTCCAGTGGATAAACCCGAACGCACGGGATGACAGCGTGATCTCATACATGCGCAGGGACAAGAATATGAAAAATGCGGTCATCATAGTGATAAGTTTCACTCCTATAGAGAGAAAAGGTTATAGGATAGGTGTTCCGTCTTCAGGCGAATACAAGGTAATAATGGATTCATCTGATGTGAAGTATGGTGGATATGGAACCGAAACAGATATAACTGTAATGGCTGATGACATACATTGGGATGGTCTGGCGAAGAGTATTTGCCTGGATATACATCCTTTAAGCGCGCAATATCTGAAAAAGATCAATAGGAGGTAAATATGCAAAAGAAGGAATGCATAGCTCTGATACTGGCAGGCGGGCAAGGCAGCAGATTGGGTGTACTTACGAAAAAAGTCGCTAAACCTGCTGTAAATTTCGGTGGGAAATACAGGATCATCGATTTCCCTTTAAGCAACTGCACTAATTCCAATATAGATACTGTAGGCGTACTGACGCAGTACCAGCCACTGGAGTTGAACTCATATATAGGCAGCGGACAGCCCTGGGATCTTGACAGGAGTTTTGGAGGAGTATATCTGCTTCCTCCATATATGAAATCAGAAAGCGGTGAATGGTATAAAGGTACTGCAAATGCCATATACCAGAACATGAATTTCATACAGATGTATAATCCGGACCATATCCTTATACTGTCCGGCGACCACATATACAAGATGAATTATTCCAAAATGCTGGATTTTCATATCAAGAATAATGCTGATGCGACTATTTCATGCATAGATGTACCTTGGGAGCAGGCAAGCAGATTCGGCATCATGGAAACAGACCAGAATATGCGTATAGTGAAATTTTACGAAAAACCATTGACGCCCGTAAGCAATATGGCTTCGATGGGTGTATATATATTCAAGTGGACGGTCCTGAAAAATTACCTTATTAAAGATGAAATGGATACTGCATCATCGAATGACTTTGGAAAAAATGTGATTCCAACGATGCTAAGTGAAGATCTGCGTATTTTTGCGTATAAATTTAAAGGATATTGGAAGGATGTAGGTACTATTCAGAGTTTATGGGAAGCCAACATGGAGCTTTTATACAAGAAGCCTGCCATGAACATGTTTGATAAAGGGTGGAAGATATATTCAAAAAATGCGATACAGCCTCCTCATTATGTTGCTGACGGTGCAGTTATAAAAGACAGCCTTGTTACTGAAGGAAGCGTAATATATGGCAAAGTCAAAAACAGTATAATCTCCAGTGGAGTAAAGATCGGCAAAAATGCAGTCATTGAAAATTCCGTACTATTCCCGGGAGTGGTAGTAGAAGAAGGATGTACCATAAAGAAAGCGATGATAGGTGAAAGAACAGTCATCAGCGAAAGATGCGAAATAGGTGTTGCAGAAAATATCAGCGGACAGGAACCGTCAAAAATATGTTCTGACGGGATCGTACTGATCGGTCCGGATCTGGTTATCGGCAAAGGCACCAAGATAGCCAAGAACGTAATGGTAGAGTAGGTGATGATATGAAAGATGTATTAGGTATCATATTTGCGGAAGGTAATGAAGATGGTTTAGGTGCTCTTACAACAATGAGATCAGTTGCTGCCGTACCCATAGCATCAAGATATAGGGTCATTGATTTCATCATGTCAAGCATGGTCAATTCAGGTATCACTAATATAGGGATAATAACACAGAGAAATTATAAATCTCTGATGGACCATCTCGGATCAGGAAAAGAGTGGGATCTGAACAGAAAGATAGGCGGGTTGCTTCTTATACCTCCTTTTTCTTCAAAAGATGCGATGAACAGTAACACACTTGGTGATCTTTCGGATCTTTCCGGAGCATTGGACTTTCTGGAAAAATCACCGCAGAAATATGTTGTGCTTTCAAAAAGCCATCTTATATGTAACCTGAATTTCAATGAAGCATTCAACCAGCATGTTGAAAGAAACGCTGTAGTAACGATATTGTATAAAAATCTGGAACCAATGAGTGAAAGCAGCGGTCTCAAAAACAGATATTTCCTTAAGACAGATGATGAAGGCAGGATAACGGAAATCAAAGGATATTCCTCCACAAATGACAGCACGAGCATATCTTTGAACATATATATAATAAACAAGGAATTTCTGCTTTATCTCATACGTGACGGGCTCGCAATAGGGGAAAAAGGAACCCTTAGCGAGATCTTCTCAAGAAGGCTGCAGCATATGAGGATGATGGGTTATAACTGCGACGGATTCGTTGCCAGAATAGATTCGATAAAAACATACTATCAGGCAAACATGATGATACTTAACCAGGATATATTCGGAAAACTATTTTTTGAACCCGGACTGATATATACCAAGGTCAAGGATGAAGCTCCTACTAAATATCAGGAGTCTGCAGCAGTGAAAAATTCACTCATTGCTGATGGATGTATAATAAACGGAACGGTGGAAAACAGTATAATATTCAGAGGTGTGAAGATAGAGAAAGGAGCATATGTGAAAGACTCTATCATTATGCAAAACTCCGAAGTACGTGAAAACGCCATCCTTGAGCATGTCATACTTGATAAGGAAGTAATAATACGGCAGGATATAAGACTTACAGGCCAGGAGTCTTATCTTATTCTTATAAATAAAGGGGCGATAGTATAATGAAAATCGTATATGTGGCAACTGAAGCAACACCATTTGTAAAAACAGGAGGCCTTGCGGATGTTATGGGGGCTCTTCCTTATTTCGTGGCAAAAAAAGAAAACGATGTATGTCTGATACTTCCATATTATAAAGTCATACGTGACAAATGGAAGTATGAGACCAAATTCGTTACAAGCACGATAGTGACAGTCGGATGGAGAAGACAGTATGCGGGCGTGCTTCAATTGAAATACAACGGAGTGACCGTGTATTTTATAGATAATGAATTCTACTTCGGATCTGACTATATATACGGTTACAATGAATACGAGGCGGAAAGGTTCGCATTCTTCAGCAGGGCAGTGCTCGACGCAGTGCGGTTACTGGATATCAAGCCTGATATACTTCATGTAAATGACTGGCAGACAGCAATGATACCTCTTATGCTGAAGGAACAGTATATGTATAAACCCGAGTATAACGGGTATTATGACAGCATAAAGACTGTACTGACCATACATAATCTAAAATACCAAGGCATATTTGAAGCTTCTGTATTGCCTGATCTGTTCAGCCTTTCGCCTGACTATGCAAGTATGGATAAACTGGAGTTCTTTGGCAAGATCAACTTTCTCAAATCTGGCATTATATATTCCGACAAGATAACGACGGTAAGCAAGACATATAAGGACGAGATAAGGGATCCTTTCTACGGAGAGAATCTCGAGGGCATTATAAACATAAGGTATAACGATATCCATGGGATACTTAACGGAGTTGATGACGGTATATATGATCCGATAAAGGATAGAACCATATATGAAAAATACAGCAGTTCCAAAGTTGAAGGAAAGAAGATAAATAAAGCGGGATTGCAAAGGGAGCTCAACCTGAATATAAGTGAAAACATTCCTTTGATAGCGATGATTTCAAGGCTTGTCGCATCAAAAGGTTATGATCTGGTGGAAAGAGTGATCGATGACATTATGAGTTTTAATGTGCAAATGGTCATTCTCGGGACCGGTGAGGACCGGTATGAAAACTTCTTTGAATATGCGCAGAACCGGTATCCCGGCAGGATATCTGCTCTGATCAGATTCGATGATGAAATGGCAAGAAAAATATATGCCGGATCTGATATGTTCCTGATGCCATCTCTATTCGAACCCTGCGGGATCAGCCAGCTCATAGCATTAAAGTACGGATCCGTGCCTGTCGTCAGGGCTACGGGAGGTCTGAATGATACTGTTATACCGTATAATGCTGAAAAAAATAAGGGTACAGGATTCATATTCCAGAATTATAATGCACACGAAATGGCTCATACGCTGTATCTTGCATGCGAGCTTTACAAAGATAAGGAAAAATGGACAAAATTAATGATAAGAGGAATGAAAGCAAATTTCTCATGGAAAAAATCCGCGGAAGAGTATATTATGGTCTATGAAAATTTGGTGAAGTAGGTTCATTATGAAATTTGGCATTTATTACGCATACTGGGAAAAGCACTGGGGAGCGGATTACAGGAGATATATAGAGAAAGCAGCTAAAATAGGATTCGATATACTCGAGATCTCCTGCGCATCGCTGCCGTCAATGTCCGATACCGAAATAAGCGAGCTGAGAAATGCAAAGGAGCGTAACGGTATAACTCTGACAGCAGGATACGGACCTAAGGCAAGCCAGAATATAGCATCATCTGATATCAGGATAGTTGACAGCGCATTGGCTTTCTGGGAGAAGGTTTTCAAAGTATTATACAGACTGGATGTACATATTACAGGCGGCGGATTGTACTGTTACTGGCCTGTAGACTATACGAAACCGGTCGATAAGGAAGGTGACTTGGAACGAAGTATGATCGGGACCAGAAAAATGGCTGAAATTGCAGGTGAGTATGATATCGATCTGTGTATGGAAGTACTGAACAGACATGAAGGTTATCTTTTGAATACTGCACAGGAAGGTGTCGATTTCGTAAATAAAATTCACAGGAGCAATGTCAAGGTGATGCTTGACACATACCATATGAATATGGAGGAAGATGATATGAGTGATGCCATATATACGGCAGGCAGTAAGCTGGGGCATTTCCACATAGGTGAAAATAACAGAAGGCTTCCAGGCCAGGGGACCATAATAAGGTGGAGTAATATTGCACAGGCATTAAAACATATCGGATATGAAGGTGCGGTCGTTATGGAACCGTTTGTACAGACAGGGGGTCAGGTAGGAAATGATATAAAGGTGTGGAGAGATATCTCACGTGGAGCTACCGAACAGATGCTTGATGATCAGGCAGGTGAATCCTTAAATTTCATAAGGGAAACTTTTAAAAATGCGTGTTAATTGAAAGGAATGGTATTTTGTTGAAACATAACGAAAACAAAAAACAGACGGTAGTAGAACAGATAAGTGAGGTTCTTAACAGAGCCTTCGGGAAAACAATAAATACTGCTTCAAAAAGTCAGTTGTATAAAGCATTCGCAATAACGGTCAAGAATGAAATAATGGATAAGTGGGTGATCTCAAACAGTAAACCTGTCGACAAACAGGTTTATTACCTGTCCATAGAGTTCCTGATGGGAAGGGCACTATCAAATAACATTCTGAATATAGGAAAACAGCAGGAATATATAGATGCGTGCAGGGAGCTTGGTATAGACTTCGATAGCATGGCCTCATCTGAACCGGAAGCGGGTTTAGGAAACGGAGGGCTCGGGAGACTTGCAGCATGCTACATGGATTCATTATCAACATTGGATCTGCCGGCTCAGGGGTGCGGTATACGTTATGAGTTTGGTCTGTTCAGACAGAAAATAATCGACGGCGAGCAGGCGGAGTATCCTGACGCATGGCTGGAGGACGGCAGTGTATGGGAAATAAGCAGTCCTGAGGAAAAAGCCGAGGTCCATTTCGAAGGATATATAGAAGAATCGTGGGAAGGAAGTAAACTCAGATTCGTGCATAGGGACTACAAGACTGTTATTGCGGTCCCTTATGACATACCGATCGTAGGATACATGAATGACCGTGTGAATTCGTTAAGATTATGGAAAGCCGTATCCCCGAAGAAGATCGATATGGCAAGTTTCAACAGGGGTGAATATGCAAAAGCTGTTGAAGAAATCGAAATGGCGGAAGTGCTGTCTCAGATACTGTATCCTGAAGACAGGCATTATGAAGGAAAATCATTAAGATTAAAACAACATTACTTTTTCGTCTCAGCTACTATGCAGATGATAGTAACGAAATTCAAGAAACTGGGACTTTCTTTCGATAAACTTCCCAATAAAGTGGTAGTGCATATAAATGATACGCATCCTGCGCTTGGTATTCCGGAACTTATGAGAATATTGATGGATCAGGAAGGCTTGGGATGGGATGAAGCATGGGATATCACTTCCCGAACTTTTGCATTTACGAACCATACGATAATGGCTGAAGCATTAGAAAAATGGCCGGAGCAGCTTTTCAAGCAGATACTGCCCAGGATATACAGTATAGTAAAAGAAATAAATGAACGTTTCTGCAGGATGCTGTTCGATAAATATCCTCAGAAAAGGGAAAATATAGCGAGTATGGCTCTGATATCTTACGGGCAGGTAGCGATGGCTCCATTATGTATCGTGGGATCATTCTCTGTAAATGGGGTGTCTGCGCTCCATTCATCGATCTTACGGAATGTGACTTTCAAGGATTATGCGGATATCTATAGAGAGAAATTTACAAATGTAACAAACGGTGTGACTCACAGAAGGTGGCTGATGCTGTCAAATAAAAAACTTTCTGATCTGATCAGCGCTACTATAGGCGATGAATGGATAAAGGATCCGATCCAGCTTAAAAAACTTGAACAGTATTGCGATGATTTAGGGTTTCTGGATAGATTTTCCGCTATTAAAAAAGAAAATAAGGTCAAGTTGGCAAAATTCATAGAGGAAAGTAACGGGATAACGGTGGATCCGGATTCCATATTTGATGTTCATGCAAAAAGGCTTCATGAATACAAGAGACAACTCATGAATATACTTCATATCATGTATGAATATTACAGTATATTATCAGATCCGTCCGGATATTCAGGTAAAAGACCTGTCACATATATATTTGCAGCAAAAGCGGCACCCGGTTATAACAGGGCAAAGACTATAATAAAGCTTATAAATGATGTTGCATTGATCATAAACAACGACAAACGGATCAACGGTCTGATCAAAGTCGTATTCTTGGAGAACTACTCCGTTTCACTTGCCCAGATGATATTCCCGGCAAGCGATATAAGCGAACAGATATCGACAGCTTCAAAAGAAGCAAGCGGAACAGGAAACATGAAATTCATGCTTAATGGTGCTGTCACTATCGGTACGATGGATGGAGCGAATGTGGAAATGTTTGAAGCCGTTGGACAGGATAATATTTATATTTTCGGGTTTGGAGCAAAACAGGTCCAGAAGTATTACGATGAAGGCAGTTATGATCCGAATAAGTATTATAACGGTGACAGTATGCTTAAGAATATCGTAGATAAACTGGCTGACGGTTCATTGAATCCTGAGAGGCCTAATCTGTATATTGAATTATATGATTCACTGCTAAGATGTTCAGATGGAATGAGTGATCCTTATCTGATACTCGGTGATTTCAAGGCATACAAAAAAGCACATGACGATATCGAAAGCGCATACGAGGACAGGTATGGCTGGAACAGGAAGGCAGTTATCAACGTCGCAAATGCAGGCCGTTTCTCTTCAGACATCAGCATTACAAATTACAATAATAACATATGGAAATTGAAATAAATGCTGGATATCTTTTTTAATAGCAGAAATGAATATAATAAAATCCCTTTTGGAGCATGCAGATGCAATGAACGTATCGTGTTCCGTCTGCAGGTCAGATGCGATGCTCCTGTTAAAGCATATATAAATTTGAATAACGCTAAATTGGAGATGAAGCTTGAGAAGATCGAATGGAATCTTTCTTCTTTTATCATTTCCGTAAATACTCCTGACATACCAGGTCTGTCATTTTATTACTTTACAGTATCCACACCCTATCATACGGTGTATTTCGGTAATGCCAAAGATGGGATGCAGGGAATGGGTATCAAATATGATAAGGATCCTGTTCCTTATCAGATAACAGTATATGATGAATATTCAACACCTGATTGGCTGAAAGGGCGTGTAATGTATCAGATATTTCCTGACAGGTTTTATAAAGAACATCTTTTGAAAAGCCTCACATGGGATCGGAAGTATCACGATAACTGGAATGACCTGCCTTTTACAGAAGAGGATTATACATGCAGGGAAATGGACTGCTCAGACTTTTTTGGAGGCAACCTTCAAGGGATAATCAAAAAATTGGATCATCTTAAGAAATTAAATGCCGGAGCGCTGTATCTGAATCCGATATTTAAGGCATATTCGAATCACAGATATGACACTGCTGATTATATGACCATCGACGAAACATTGGGAACGAATGAGGATTTCAGGGAGCTATGCGAAAAAGCAGCACAAAAGGATATATACATCATACTTGACGGTGTTTTTTCACACACCGGATCTGACAGCATTTATTTCAACAGGAATGGTACGTTCGATTCGACAGGAGCATATCAAAGTGCTGATTCTGTGTATAGAGAATGGTACAAAATCAATAAAGACGGAACATATGAAAGCTGGTGGGGTATCAAAACGCTGCCTGATACTGATGAAATGAACAGCAGTTTCCAGAAGTATATATTCGATGCCGTGCAATACTGGTTAGATCTTGGTGCTAAAGGATTCAGACTGGATGTCGCAGATGAACTTCCTGATGCTTTTATTAAAAAACTCAGAAATGTCTTGAAAAGAAAAGATCCTGATGCTGTGCTTATTGGGGAGGTATGGGAGGATGCAAGCAATAAGAAGAGTTATGATATGCAAAGGGAATATCTTTGGGGGCAGGAATTGGATTCTGTAATGAATTATCCGTACAGAAATGCGATATTAGATTTCACCAGAGGTTTCATAGATGCAAATAAATTCGTAAGAAAAATAGAGATAATAAAAGAAAATTATCCAAAGCAGTCATACGACTGCCTTATGAACTTTCTTGGTACGCACGATGTTCCAAGGCTTATATCCATTCTTGGTGATGATGACAGATACTCAGGTCTTCAGAGAGATAAACAGAAAAATATCAAACTGAGCGATGGAGCATATGCACGTGCAAAAAAGAAAGTAAAATTCGCAACAAAGCTTCTGATGACTTTGCCCGGAGCGCCTTGCATATATTATGGAGATGAAGCCGGCGTCGAAGGGCTCAATGACCCTATGAACAGAAGGACATATCCATGGGGAACAGAAGATCAGGATCTGATGGAATTCTTTAGGGAATGTACATGCTTCAGGGATCAAAGGGAAGAAATGCAAAAGGGTTCGTTTGATATCACTGCAGTGGATGAACATACGTTATCGATAAGAAGATCATATGAAAATGCCATAACGCAGGTGATATTTGACCGTAAAGCGTACTTATTCAGTGAAGATACCAAAAGTGTGTGATAATAAAGGATTGCAAGTTAATAGAATTGACTAAAATGGCTTTTTGATATATAGTTTAAAGGATAAAAGTCAGGAGGATAATACATGATGATGGGTAATTTAGGACAGTTCAGTATATTGATAATAATCGCAGTATTAGGTGCTATGATGGTTACGATAATAGGTCTTCTTATATATCTTGTTATAAAAAGCGGAAAAAATGACTATTATGCTGCTTCGCAGATAATGGGATCCTTGGGTACTGCGGCTAATGTAAGTATAAAAACTGATGATGATGAAGTCATCGCAGCCATAACAGCTGCAATTGAAGCATATATGCAGCAAAATAACGTCAATGTGCCATACTTGATAAACGTAAAACCTTTTGTACGTAATGAGTCATCAAACGCATGGAATAATGCAGCCAGGCAGGAGATCTCAAACAGTAAATTATAAACGTATCATTATCGGGCATTAATAACAGTGATTGTAAAATAACAGAGAATATCTCTGTTATTATTTTATAAAAATATTTGATTATATATTGTAATGGAAAAAGAGATGTGTTAATATAACAGAAATGATTTTTGTATTACAAGGAAATGCAAAAATGGTGTGTATTTTGAACCTAAACACACAGAAAGTGAATTTTATGAATCAGTACATTGCAAAAGTATGCCAAAATGTAATAACCAATAACCCCAATGAACCGGAGTTCCATCAAGCCGTCAGGGAAGTGCTTGAAACTATCAAACCGGTTGTAGAAGAAAACGCCAAATATGAAAAGGCTGCCATACTCGAAAGAATGACCGAACCTGAAAGGATCATTATGTTCCGCGTGACATGGATCGGCGATGATCAGAAGGTATATGTGAACAGAGGCTACAGAGTACAGTTCAATTCCGCTATAGGACCATATAAGGGAGGCATAAGGCTGCATCCTTCAGTTAATCTATCAGTAATGAAGTTCTTAGGTTTCGAGCAGACATTCAAAAACAGTCTGACAAGCCTTCCTATGGGAGGAGCAAAAGGCGGTTCTGATTTTGATCCAAAAGGGAAATCAGATGGTGAGGTAATGCGCTTCTGCCAGGCTTTCATGTCTGAGTTATATCGTCATATAGGTCCAAACCTTGACGTACCGGCAGGAGATATAGGTACTGGAGGAAGAGAAATCGGATTCATGTTCGGCCAGTATAAACGTCTTGCCAATGAATTCACCGGAGTACTTACAGGTAAAGGCCTTTCCTTTGGCGGATCTCTTGCGCGTACTGAGGCAACAGGATATGGGCTTTGCTATTTCACTGAAGAAATGCTAAAAACAATGAGAAACGACTCATTTAAGGGAAAGAAAGTTTGCGTTTCCGGTTCGGGAAATGTTGCCATATATGCCATTTCGAAAGTCACGCAGCTGGGTGGAAAAGCAATTACAGCAAGTGACAGTGACGGATTCATTTATGACAGCAATGGGATAGATCTCGATGTTCTAAAACAGATCAAGGAAGTGAAAAGAGGCAGGATATCCGAATATACCGAATATGTCAAAGGAGCCGAATATCATGCAGGAAAGAGGCCTTGGAGCATACCGTGCGACATAGCGTTACCATGCGCAACACAAAATGAATTGGATATAAATGATGCTAAAACATTAGTAGCAAATAAGGTGATAGCAGTTGTTGAAGGAGCTAATATGCCATCGACCCCTGATGCAGTTGATTATCTTAAAGGCAACGGCGTGCTCTTTGGACCGGCTAAGGCTGCAAATGCAGGCGGTGTAGCGACAAGCGGTCTCGAAATGAGTCAGAACTCAATGAGATATAGCTGGACATTTGATGAAGTTGATAACAGATTGAAGGATATAATGAACAATATATTCCATACGATTTATAACACTTCAAAAAAATATAATGTTGAGGGTGATCTTGTTGCAGGCGCCAATATGGCAGGTTTCTTAAAAGTCGCTGATGCAATGATAGCTCAGGGAATAGTGTACTAGGACCAACACTCCATAGGAATATATTTTAAATGAAAAAGCATACTATAACGGTATGCTTTTTTCAT
>JBAYNV010000004.1:0-38270 GCA_041678685.1 Clostridia bacterium | reverse complement strand
CATTACAGAGAGATATTCTTTTGCGGCACCGGCAGGAGTCCGCCCTATAAGGTCGTAATCACCTGTTGCCAAAGGATACATGCTCGTATCAGTAGGGAAAATATATTTTGAAGGGTTATAATTGATCCCGTTATTCCAGAATGAATATGTAAACTCGCCAAACTCCCTCATAGCCAGGATCTCGCCATAGATCTGGTCATATCCGTAATAATATATGTTATCACTGTTATACAGATACTTTGCGGTAAAGTCCTGAACCCAGAGCCTGACCTTACAGTCTCCCGATGTTGAGGAGATCCTTTCTATCGAATCCTTCATTGCTCCCTTTACCATTCCGTACGGATTCATGTCAGGATATTCAAATCCGTACCAGCCCGTGCTGTAATGGCTTGGATATATCATAGGGCATATGTAATCTACGACAGTCGCTATCTGATACCAGTTCTGCCCGATTTTCAGGCAGTCCTCCGAATCCCACTGTCTGGCTACAAGGCCGAATACATCAGCGCTTACATTCACATTATATGGCTGAAGCGCTTCATAAGCTTCTTCCAGAAAACCACGTATTATTTCGTCAGAACGCGTAATGTTATGATTGAGGCAGTATTCTTTGTAATAAGTACCCCATTTTCTTCCTTCAGGGAAACGCACATAGTCGAAATTTATCTCATCGAACCCGATCAATGCCGCTTCCTTGGCAACCGCTATGTTGTATTTCTGTACCCATTCATCGAATGCATCGACCCATGCTGAATAGTTGTCATCCAGCCAGATCGTACCATCAGTTTTTCTGATGGCATGTTCGCTGCTGTTGTATTCTGCAAGCATGTCATCCTGGAATGTGGTAACACGCGCTATAGTATATATACCGTACCCTTTCAGCTGTTTCAGTAATGCAGCCATATCAGTGAATCTGTTAGCATTTGATTTAACTGTATCAACGCACTGCACAGTAGTCGGTATAGTGATGCCTCCGTCTCCGCTTTTTATGTTCAGAACGACGGCATTAAGTTCGGTCCCAAGTATCGTACCTATTATCTTTTCAAGTTGTGTAAGGCTGTTTTCAAGATATGCAAGCTCTGCAGTCCTTGTTGTATTTCCGGCGGCAAGAGCTTCGACATATTCCTTGTAAAGCTGTATGTTGGCGTCATCGGTCCTCACCATTTCCCATACTGCATTATCTTCATTCCCAACATTTTTTGATATGACCGAATCAACGATATACATGCATCTCGCGTCGTCTCCGTCAGCTTTTTCGCTTTCATCAGCAAGGGCTTTCAACGGTACATAAAACTCGCCATCAGCAAGTTTTCTAGCCGCTTCAAGAGTATCCCGTTCTCTCTGGGCTACAACCGCAGGATCCTCTGTAGGAGTGGGAACAGGTGTTTCCGTCTCCACCGGTGTCGATGCTGTTTCGGTAGGTGTTTCCGTGTTATCGGTCAGTGCAGGTGTATCGGTTATAAGAGGGTTGTGGCATGAAGTGAATCCCATCAGAAGTATCGCTGCCATTATTATAACTATACACGTCTTTTTCATTTGTTTCTCCATTTTCAAGCTTTCCAATCTTTATTCTTCTGTAATATCAATTACGCTATTTATATTAATTATATAACTCACAGCATCATCAAGTAAAGTATATTTATAAGGCTTAATAAAGTATAAAACATGGTGATGAAGTTTACCGGCAACACTGACATGTTGGCATCAACAAGGTAATTTATACAAAATCACTTTGTATCGGTCAAGCCAAGCTGTATTTCTTATATAGTATTACAAGAGGACTTTCCTGCATCCGAGTATCATCTCATCTATCTTCTCTGCGTCTTCAACTGAAAAACGTTTTATGAACGATCTGAGAAGAGTGGCGCTTACAGGGACCTTTAGTGTAAATGCATCGAGACCTATAAAATACTGAAGATATGGATTTTCATTCAGCTCGTGAAGTATCTGATTATCGGTAAATCCATATTCCCTTTTAAGGATATATGTTCCAAGCACCATCCGAAGAGGTTTTGCGGGAGGGCCGAACTTACTGAACTTGGTAGCATAAACATCCTCGATCTCATCCCAGGGTATACAGGAAGCGAATTTCACCCAGCGGTTATTATTATCCAAGACCCCGCCAAATGGCGTTACAAATGAATAAACATCGATCTGACCTATTGGTTTTTTATACATTTTCGAATACCTGAATATACTTTCTGCTTACATTTTCCAAGCTGTAATAATCCAATATCTTATTAGCTCTGCTTTCCAGATAATCCGGATCCGCATCGCTGTTCAATACGCTCAGCATCTTATTAGCGACTTCGGTCTCGTCATCATAGTAATTTATATCGCCGTCAAATTTTACACCTTCTATTTCGCTTATGGAAGGTATGGGAGTACTGACGACACGCGCTTTCAGCGCCATAGCTTCAAGAGGCGCTAAACCGAATCCCTCGTATGTGGAAGTATTTATGAACAGGTCTGCGTTCTTATAATAACCGAAAAGTATTTCCCTGTTCACCCTGCCGGTCACAATGATCCTGTTTGTCAGTTTATTATCTTTTATATATTTGTATATATCACCCTTTTCAGAAACATCACCTACAAGTACGAGATCGTGATCGATTATGGTAGAAAGCTTTTCAAAAGCTCTGATGATCAATATGAGATTTTTCTGAGGTTTATCGCTTCCCACCGCTATGATGTGCTTTTTTTTGAATACGACATCGATGCTACTTGTCATTGAAGCCAGAGGATTCGGGATAGTCACTATTTTTTTAGGATCGAGTCTGCTGCGTTTCAAAAGCTCATCCTTAACAAAATCAGATACAGCAATTATCTTATTCACCCTTCTTAACATAAAGGGCGTAAGTTTGTCCAGAACGTTGAATTCATCCGCACCCGTAAGCCCGTGCGTGGTAAGCACTATTTTTGCTCTCAGGCGGAAATTCAGATTTATATCCGTATGAGGATAAAACATTACATCTATATTTGCTTTCTTTACAAACCAGGGAAGAAATTTGAAATAAAACATACTGCCGGAAACAGTGGCAATGACATTGAATAGAGGATATTTCAATCGGAAAGCTTCAGCATTTTTTTCAGTCAGAAATACAACATATGACGGATCCGTCATATTTGACTGATTGATCATATGTGCATAAAGGCCTTCGGCAATGCTCAGGGCAGTTACTTCATCACCTACCGTCTTATTACTGTCCTTAATAAATGTAAAATCCATACCTATCGTATAGGCCATTCTCATCTCCAGCTGTTTGTCTGATCGAATGTATCAATTATATTATGATATGGTAATATATGCAAACGTAAATCAACAGATCACTTAAAAAAACGGTATCCTTTTACAGGATACCGCAGTTTTTATCTTACAATGCTTCTCAGCTCTGAAAAACTCTTTTTCATAACAGGATATAACCCCTTATAAACGTTATAGAATTTATTATACTCTGCAGTATTTTCTCCCTCATGTATCTTCTTCTTTTTCAATGTGATCATCTCATCGCATGCAGATTGGACAGATTTATAAATACCGCCTGCAACGCCCGCAAGTATTGCAACACCGAGAGCACCGCCTTCAGGATTGTTGACTTCCGCTATGTCGATACCAAAAATGTCCCCTTGCATCTGTTTCCAAAGCGGGCTCTTTGCTCCTCCTCCGGAAACACGCACTTCATTTAAAGCGATACCCATATCATTCTTAAGTATCTCAACACTGTCTTTCAATGAAAATACAACACCCTCCATGATCGATCTGATCAAATGAGCTTTGGTATGCATAGGTGTAAGGCCGAAGAATACTCCCGAACAGTTCGGATCAAGATGCGGAGATCTCTCTCCCATAAGGTAAGGAAGGTATATGAGCCCTTTTGAACCCTTTTCTATCTTCTCAGCCATTTTATCCATTAATACATACGGATCCACTCCCAGCGCTTCCGCATTTTTCTTTTCCTCCTGGCAGAATTCATCCCTGAACCATTTTAATGATAGTCCTGCCGCCTGCGTGACTCCCATCACATGCCATGCTCCCGGGACCGCATGACATAATGTGTGTATCCTTCCGCCTTTATCGATATGAAGCTCATTCGTATGAGCGAATATGACGCCGCTGGTACCGATCGTGGATGATATGATCCCTTCTTTAACGATCCCGTTCCCTACAGCACATGCAGCCTGGTCGCCTGCACCTGCAGCGACTGTCGTTCCCGCAGCCAGCCCTGTCAGTTCGGATGCCTTTATCGTCACTCTGCCTGCTTCCTCACAGGATTCATGCATATATCCAAGAAGCCTTCTGTCAACCCCGAGCTTTTCCAGCACTTCGTCGGAAAAACATCTCTTTTTTATATCCATCAGCTGCATTCCTGATCCGTCTGAAACCTCAGTGGAAAATTCGCCGGTCAGCATATACTGGATATAGTCCTTCGGCAGCATTATCTTAGTAGCTTTCGCATATATTTCCGGGAGGTTTTCCTTTACCCACATTATCTTTGCAGCGGTAAATCCGGTGATCGCCGGGTTCGCAGTGATCTCGATCAGTCTTTTCCTTGTGATCCTGTCTTCTATTTCTGCAGCCTGTTTTTCCGTCCTCTGATCGCACCATATGATAGAGCGTCCGAGTAAGTTATCATGTTTATCCAGCATCACAAGCCCATGCATCTGTCCTGAAAGGCCGATGCCTTTGATCAGCTTATTATCTATGCCTGTCTTTTTTATGACTTCTTTGCATGTCTCACATACCGCATCCCACCAGTCTTTTGGATCCTGCTCAGCCCAGCCCGGATATGGCTGATAAAGAGGATATTCATATGATGCTGAAGCTATTGCCTCTCCTTTAATGCTGAACAGTACTGTTTTGGTTGCTGACGTACCAATATCGATACCTAATAAATAACCCATTTCATACCTCCATATTTATTGTATCAGTTTCTGTATTACATGACCTGCTATAAGCAGTCCCGCTGTCGCAGGGACATACGAAATACTTGCTATCTTCCGGCCTTCTGTTGTCATATTGGCAGCTGTGGAATAAAGTACGTCCACTTTTGTGATACCTTCATCCCTGAGCTGCTTTCTAATCTTTTTAGCCAAAGGACACATCTCGCTTTTACTTATATCTGCGATCTTGAAGTTCGTATTGTCGAGCTTTTTCCCTGTTCCCATACAGGAGATGACCTTTATATCATTCATTTTCGCATACTTTATTATATCTATCTTCGACTGTACGGAATCTATCGCATCTATTATGTAATCGCAATCCGCAGGTATAATATTTGCAAGATCTTCTTTGGTGACAAAAATATTATGAATTATGACTGTGATATCCGCATTGATGTCTGCTATCCTTGCCTTGGCCGCTTCCGTCTTATACATTCCGACCGTCGAATGGAGCGCATACAGCTGTCTGTTTATATTTGTTTCCTCTATCTTTTCAAAATCCGCTATTATCAACGTTCCCACACCTGCTCTTGACAGCGCTTCAAGTATGTATGAACCTACACCTCCAAGCCCTATGAGTACTACTTTTTTAGAAAAAAGCTTTTTCTGTCCTTCTTCCCCTATGAGATTCACTGTTCTTTCATATATCCCCGTGATCTTCATATCCATCAGTCCTTTCTCAGTATGTATAGAGCATCATTGAAATATGCACCGGGTTCCGCAGTATATTCCACATATTTTTCCGTTGCAGGATGCACGAAACCTAAAAGCCTTGCATGTAGCAGCTGACCTTTATCGAATCTTGGATCCTTGCCTCCATATATGTCATCTCCAAGTACCGGATACCCTATATATGACATATGCACCCTTATCTGATGTGTTCTTCCGGTTTCAAGATGCACCCTTATGAAGGTCGCGCCTTTTAACCTTTCGACCACAGTGAAGTGAGTCACGGCATGCTTGCCGTTTTTTGTATCAACTGCTATCTTCAGCCTGTTATTCACATCACGGCCTATTGGGGCATCGATATTTCCGCCGTTAGGACCTATTATCCCTTTCACTATGGCGATATACTCTCTGGTTATGTCATGTACAGAGAACAGTTCTGAAAGCCTTCTGTGGGCATTGTTGTTTTTGGCAACGACCAGCAACCCTGAAGTATCCTTATCGATCCTATGGACTATCCCGGGTCTTTCCACTCCGTTTATATCCGACAATCCGCCTTCAGTATGGAAAAGCAGGGCATTTACAAGCGTGCCGGTGTAATTACCCGGTGCAGGATGCACTACCATGCCTTTTTCCTTATTTACGACTATGATATCATCATCCTCGTATACTATATCCACCGGTATATCGCACGGCGTAATATCAGGCACTGTGATCTTGGGTATACTTACAATGATATCATCATGGATTTTTACCTTATACTTCGACTGTTTTGATTCCCAGTTGACCTTTACGCAGCCTTCCTTTATGAGTTTTGCCATATATGTGCGTGAATAATCCTCGAAAAGACGCGTCAGATAAACATCCAATCTCAAACCTTCATCTTTATCGTTAACAACAAATGATATTTCCATATTTACATCTCTCTGTGTACGAACAGGACATATATCACAAGCAGACCAACGCCTACGGTAATAGCTGAATCCGCTACATTGAATATGGGAAAATCGTTATATCCAAACAGGTTGATGTCAATAAAGTCTATCACGCTTCCAAGCCTGACCCTGTCTATCGCATTACCTATTGCTCCGCCTATAACCATGGAAAGAGATAAACTGGCGAATCGCCTCCTCATAAGCATGAGCACATATACAAGAACCAGAGCTGCGATCACTGAAAAGACCGCAAGGTACTCAGTATGTTCGGAAAACAGTCCCCAGGCCGCTCCGGTATTAGTAGTGTATGTGATATAGAATATATCCTCTATTATCGCTATTCTTCCGCCTGACGGCAATTCCGCTGATATCCAGTATTTAGACAGCTGATCCAGCACGATTATGGCTGCGCTCAAAAACAGCCAGAAAAGTGTTTTTGCGTTAACTCTTCTCAATCTCATTTATCCTTTCGATACGTATCGCTTTTCCTGTTTCCTCGCTAAGCTCGACATATACGGCGTTGAGCTGTGCCGTACCTTCCTGGCATGTAAACGATACAGGCATTCCTGTTATGAACTTATGCAGCACTTCCTCTTTGTTTGCTCCTATTATTCCTTCATAAGGGCCTGTCATACCTGCATCACTTATGAAAGCCGTCCCAAAAGGAAGTATCCTTTCATCCGCAGTCTGCACATGAGTATGCGTCCCGATTATGGCAGAAATCCTTCCGTCAAACTGCCACGCAAAAGCTGTTTTCTCGCTTGTAGCCTCACCGTGGAAATCGACCAGAACGTTCTTCGTCTTCTTTTTTATCTCCGCCAATATGCTGTCTACCGCGGCAAAAGGATCATCGCACGGGTCCATGAATACCCTTCCCGAAGCATTTATGACCCCAAGCTTCATCCCATTCTTCTCTATGACCGCATATCCTTTTCCCGGACATGCTTTTGAATAATTCAAAGGCCTTAACAGTACCGATGAACTCTCCATCGTTTCCAATATTTCTTTTCTGGCAAACACATGGTTCCCTGATGTAACGATATCGATGCCTGTTGAAAGCAGTTCCGTAAGAAGCGTAGCTGTTATGCCTCTGCCCCTGTCGACATTTTCACCGTTAGCTATAATAAAGTCAGGCGAATACTTCTTCTTAAGCGCATCCATGCGGTTTTTAAGCATCACCCTTCCTGTCTTGCCATATATATCTCCTATAAACAATACTTTCACAGTTACCTCAATTCCATTATTTTATTATATCCCAACGGAAATAAAATTAGAAGAGTAATACTGATCAGGCATCTTCAATGAATTCCGATATTTTATTGCACACATATATATTTTGGAATATCATTAAGTTGAATCGAGGGAAAATGATACCATCCGATATGTCTGTCCTGGATAAACTGAAAGAATATAATGAGAAAAATGTCATACCCATGCACATGCCCGGGCATAAAAGGAATGTAGATATGGCAGGTTTTCTCTTTGATCTTGGAGCAAGATATGACATCACAGAAATACCGGGATTTGATGATCTTCATGATCCTGCTGGCATGCTTCATGAATCGATGAAAAAAGCCAGCGATCTTTGGCACAGCGCATCATCATTTTTCCTGGTGAACGGAAGCACATGCGGGATACTCTCCGGTATACGGGCTCTCACAAAATATGGCGACCGGGTGCTTGTAGCAAGAAATTCACATAAATCAGTATATAATGCGATCGAGATATGCGGTCTTGATCCTGTTTTTATAATGCCTCCGGTCGAACCCTCTTTGGGCATATATGCTTCCATACCTGCAGATGCGGTGGAAGATGCACTGGATACGTATGAGGATATAAAAATGGTTGTAATTACAAGCCCAACATATGATGGCGTGATCAGTGATATAAGAAAGATCTGCGAGTATGCCCATAAAAAGCATATCCCTGTCCTGGTTGATGAAGCCCACGGAGCCCATCTTGGATTCTCAGACTATTTCCCCGGCGGTTCGGTTTCTGCAGGAGCGGATATAGTGGTACAGAGTCTTCATAAAACACTTGCTGGCCTTACTCAGACAGCTATAATGCATTTAAATGGCGATATCTTGTCAGAAAACGATATAAAACGCCAGCTCGATATTTTTGAGACCAGCAGTCCTTCATACCTTCTTATGGCGTCTATTGATGGATGCATAAGGCTTATTTCAGCATCAGGCGGGAAGCTTTTTCATGATTGGGAGGAAAGGCTTGGAGTGTTTGATTCGATGGTGATGGATCTTAAGAATCTTCATATATTTTCACATGGTAATGACAGGTATAAATATGAAGGGATATATGCAATGGATCCAAGCAAGATAGTCATATCCACAAAAGGCACAGGATTACAAGGTATAGAGCTATTCCGTTTACTGCTTGATAAGTACAATATACAGCTTGAGATGGCCTCCATCGATAATGCAACAGCTTTGACTGGTATAGGCGGCAGCAAGGAGGATCTGTCAGCATTTGCATCCGCTCTTAATGAAATAGATGCACAATGCGGCAAATGTACGGAAGATGCTTCATACTGCTTACCCTGTGCATATCCCAAAAAAGTCATGAGCATTTGTAAAGCCATAAAAAGCCGATACCGGTTCATAAACACATGTGATGCTATTGATGCTGTCAGTGCGGAATATGTATTTGCATATCCCCCAGGCATTCCGATCATCATACCGGGCGAACAGATCGACTGCTCAGTGATATCTGTGATTGCCGCATATAAAGAACACGGGATAGAGTTAAAATCGTCACTTGGCAGCACTTCAGATACGATCGCTGTCCTGGTCTGATATAATTATTGATTGACATATTCAACGCGTGACATTACAATAATACTGATTTAGATTTAAAGTATTTGCTTATAAAAGTGAGGAACATATTATGGAAAAGATCAAAAGAATAAAGACTATCGAGACCCGTGACCTGGCTAAGAGCACAAAGAACGGCGGTTGCGGTGAATGTCAGACTTCATGCCAGTCTGCATGCAAGACTTCCTGCGGCGTTGCCAATCAGCATTGCGAAAACAAAAATAAGTGATCCATAGATCGCAAAGTAAAATTGCCGCCTGATCTGCATAATATCTGATCCAGCGGTTTTTTTATGTGATAAAAGAGGTATCAATGGTCCACCAGTATAAATTAAACGGAATAAATATTGTTTTGGATACATGCAGCGGATCTGTCCATGTAGTCGATGATCTTGCATATGATATCATTGCACTTTTTGAGAACACCTCCCCAAGTGAAATAACGGAACGGATATCTGAAAAATATGCATTCAGGGAAGACATAAAAGAGCAGGATATAAAGGAATGCATATCTGACGTGGAAGACCTTAAAAAGTCAGGCAAGTTATTTACGGAAGACACATATAAAGATATGGCATTTGATTTCAAGGCAAAAAAGCCTGTCATAAAAGCTCTCTGCCTTCATGTAGCTCATACGTGCAATCTGAACTGTACTTACTGTTTTGCAAGCCAAGGTAAGTACCAGGGCAACCGGGCACTGATGAGTTATGAAGTAGGAAAACAGGCGCTGGATTTTCTTATATCACGATCCGGGACAAGAAAAAACCTTGACGTCGACTTCTTTGGCGGAGAACCTCTTATGAATTTTGATGTAGTGAAAAAACTTACGGCATACGGAAGAAGCCAGGAAGAGATACATGACAAAAAGTTCCGTTTCACTCTGACAACGAACGGCATGCTTATAGATGATGATGTGATCAGCTTTGTAAATAAAGAAATGGATAATGTTGTTCTGAGCCTTGACGGCAGGAAGGAAGTGCATGACCGCTTACGCAAAGATTATAGAGGCAGAGGCAGTTATGACATCATCGTACCCAAATTCCAAAAATTAGTAAAAGAACGTAACAACTGCAAATATTATCTGCGTGGAACATTTACGCACAATAACGTGGATTTCACTAATGATATTTTACATATGCTGGACCTTGGATTTACGGAACTGAGCATGGAACCCGTAGTTTGCGCTTCTTCTGATCCGTATGCCCTTACGAAAGAAGATATGCCCATACTTCTCGAACAGTATGAGCTTCTTGCAAAGGAAATGATAAAAAGGAAAAAGGAAGGTAAAGAATTCACTTTTTACCACTATATGATCGATCTGACAGGAGGTCCATGTATATACAAACGTATAGCAGGCTGCGGTTCAGGGACCGAATATATGGCCGTGACTCCATGGGGCGAACTGTTTCCCTGCCACCAATTTGTAGGAGATACAAAGTACAGTCTGGGAAATATATGGGATGGCGTTACAAATACCGATATGCAGAATGAATTCAAGCTCTGTAATGCATATGCACGTAAGGAATGCAGCGACTGCTGGGCCAAGCTATACTGTTCGGGCGGCTGTGCTGCAAATGCATATCATGCGACAGGCAGCATAAAAGGTATTTATGAATATGGCTGCGAACTATTCAAAAAACGCATCGAATGCGCGATCATGATCAAGTCTGTTGAAGATGTAGAATAACATATAACTTTATATATATAGGTAAAAAAAAGAAGTATGACAAGCATACTTCTTTATTCTTATTTTGCGAAATCTACAGCCCTTACTTCCCTTATGATATTTACCTTTATCTGTCCGGGATACTCCATTTCACTTTCGATCCTCTTAACAATTTCCCTGCAGGTAAGCACGATATCGTCATCTGACATCTTTTCAGGTTTGACCATGATCCTGATCTCTCTTCCAGCTTGTACTGCATAAGATGATTCCACTCCGTCAAAGGAATTTGCTATATCTTCCAGCTTCTCGATCCTCTTCACGTAAGCTTCAAGGGTCTCTTTTCTTGCACCTGGTCTTGCAGCTGATATTCCGTCTGCAGCCTGTACAAGCACCGCTATAGCGCTTTCAGGTTCTTTATCACCGTGATGCGACAATATTGCATCAAGCACGACAGCATGTTCGTTATATTTCCTTGCTATGTCAGCACCGACTTCCACATGTGTTCCTTCTGTCTCAAAATCTATCGACTTCCCAATATCATGTAAGAGTCCTGCTCTTTTAGCTAAGGATACATCCAAACCAAGTTCAGATGCCATGATCCCTGTCAGCATAGATACTTCCAGTGAGTGTTTGAGCACATTCTGGCCGTAACTCGTCCTGTATTTCATTCTGCCGAGATAACGTATTATCTCCGGGTGAAGATTATTTACTCCTGCTTCAAAAGCTACTTTATCTCCTTCGATCTTAATGGTATTTTCGATTTCTTTCTTTGCCTTATTTACCATTTCTTCGATTCTTGCCGGATGTATCCTGCCATCAACGATAAGTTTTTCCAATGCGATCCTTGCTATTTCCCTTCTTACGGGATCAAAACCGGACAAAACGACCGCTTCAGGTGTATCATCGATTATCAGATCGATACCAGTAAGTGTTTCCAATGCCCTTATGTTTCTTCCTTCACGCCCTATTATACGGCCTTTCATTTCGTCGTTTGGCAATGCCACTACTGAAACGGTCTGTTCTGCCACATAATCTGATGCGCATCTTTGGATGGCTGATGAAATTATATTCTTTGCTATCCTGTCGGACTCTTCCTTTGTTTTTGCTTCGTAATCTTTCAGAAGAAGTACTTTCTCATGTTTGATCTCATCTTCCAACGAATTCAGCAAATAAGATTTTGCTTCGTCTATCGTCAGCCCTGAAATTCTTTCCAGTTCAGCTAGTTTGTTTTGATAGATCTCATCGATTTCCTTCTGTCTTGTTTCGATATTCAAAACTTTTTTGTTAAGTGTATCTTCTTTATTCTCCATCACCGCGATCTTTTTGTCTATGAGCTCTTCTTTCTGGATGACTCTGTGTTCCAATCTCTGTACTTCACTTCGTCTCTCCTTAAGATCCCTTTCCATTTCGACTTTGGCTTTATGAATCTCCTCTTTGGCTTCAATCAATATCTCTCTTTTTCTTTCCTCAGCTTGCTTTTCGCCTTGAACGATCATTTTCTTAGCTTCAGCTTCGGCACTGCCTATTTCCTTCTCCGCAACTAACTTTCTGTGTCTGATACCCAAAAAATACATTACCGTCGAAAATATTAATAGAAAAATGATAATGACTAAACCTATGATTTCTCTTAGTGTTAGTTCCATTAAATACCTCCTTATTCTGTTTTCAAAGTGCATATGTTAATAAATAATAACTTATCCATACAATTGGTAATTGTATTATTTAATGCGGTATATGTCAACAAAAAATACTTGATCCGCTCTATGCATACTCTGCTCATTGTTCACATATATACGCTTGCATATCAAATTTTGATGATATAATTAACGCATATTTCAGTTTAAGGGGAAAATATGGATATAAAACATATACAAAAAGCGATCACCCACCAGACTTCCGGTAAAATACCTTATCTCATTCAGATAACAAGGGAAGCAAAAGACAAATACGGGGATATGCTGCTTCATGACTACTATAACAAGGATGTGATGAGCGCTTACGAAAAAGGATCAATAGGCAAATGCGATGCGATATACATGAGTATAGGTAATCATGCGTTAGGTGTGAGCGTTCCATGGTGGACATGGTATGATGCAAAGAAATATGCTGAAAGTTTTGATCCGCCTTCGTATATGCCTAAGGCAAAAGGTATCGGAAGCTATACTGAATATGAGGATTACACGAAATTTATAAAAGAAAATTTCGGATGCTATATATGTGATTTTATATGGGGAAGCCATTTCGAAAAAGCATATTTTGCACGTGGCATAGAAAATTTCCTTGCCGATATGGCCACAGAACAGGAATTCGCTCAAGAGCTTCTCGATACTATTATAAGAAAGAATATGGTAATGCTGGAAAATATCGTTACCAATGAAAACGTAGACGGAATACTGCTTGGAAGCGACTGGGGTTCACAGAAATCGCTTCTTATGTCACCTGTAACATGGAGACAGATGATACAGCCGGGCGAACAGAAAGAGTATGACCTTATACATAGATACATGAAGGATGTGTGGGTACATTCATGCGGGAATGTCCAGTCTATTTTGCCTGATCTGTCAGAAATGGGAGTGAACGTGCTTAATCCTGTACAGCCTGAGTGCATGGATATATATGAAATCAAAAAGTCTTTTGGAAGTGTTCTGACTTTCTGGGGAGGCATAAGTACCCAGAAGACACTGCCATATGGAACAGCTGAGGAAGTAAAAAAGGAAGCTGAAAAAGTCATCACGAACATGAGCGTTAACGGAGGATATATCTGCGCTCCTTCACAGGAAATCCAGAATGATGTGCCATATGATAACCTCAGAGCTCTGATCGACGTTGCCAGATATTATGGTAACATATAATAAAAACTCTTTATTATATGTTGCTTTTATTACATAAAATTGATAGAATGATTTATAGCACATTATTTGTTGGAGGCGTATTATGAAATCAGCTGGAGTAGTCAGAAAGATAGATGAGTTAGGTAGAATAGTGGTTCCCATAGAGTTACGTAAGACTCTTAATATCGGGAAAAGAGATGCTGTTGAGATCAGTCTCGATGGAGATAATATAAAGATCAGAAAATATGAACCGGGATGCTGTCTCTGCGGATCGACCGATGATATTACTCAGTATAACGGAAACAATATCTGTCGTTCATGCATCAATGAACTGTCAGCCAAGGATCCTGAGTAATAAAGAGTATACTTCATTTCTCGATAAATGATTGTCAACAGCGATTTTACGCATTGCATCTTTACGCGTAAAGCCGTTATTAATTAGTTCTTCATATCTGTTTTTTACTGTCTTTTCGATATCCTCTGTTTGGGGGATATCTTTTTTTTCGGCTTTATCTTTCACTGCGCCTTCTATGACAAGAACATACTCACCCTTAGGTTCGTTCGTTTCGAAATATTCACTTACAGTCTTTAACGTATCCACAAAAACCGTCTCATGTATCTTGGTGATCTCTTTGACTAAAGAGATCCTTCTGTCATCCCCAAGTATTTTTCTTGCAGTTTGCAATGTCTTCATGAGCTTATGAGGAGCTTCATACACTATAGCTGTGCGTTCTTCATTGACCAGTCTTTCAAAAAAAGCCTTTCTCTCCCCTGCCTTCGCTGGAGGGAAACCCTCAAAACAGAACCTCTTTGATGAAAAAGGGGAAAGCATGAGCGCTGATATTGCAGCACATGCGCCAGGTATCACCGTTACAGGCTGTGAATTTTCGTGCATGAGCTTTACAAGATCCTCACCCGGATCAGATATAGCGGGACAGCCGGCATCAGTGACAAGGCAGACGTTCTTTCCCTCCATTATGTCTTTTAAGATCCTCTGCCCGCTTTCATCCTTGTTATGCTCATGATAACTTACAAGTTTCTTTTTTATTCCCAATGCATTCAGAAGCTGCAGGGTATGCCTTGTGTCTTCCGAAGCGATATAGTCACATGACCTAAGAGCATCCGTTGCTCTTTGCGATATGTCTTTCAGATTTCCTATAGGTGTAGCGACAAGATATAACACTACCTGTTCCTCCCGTATATCATATTCAGTTCATCCGTGTATGATCCGTCAGCATTACACATAATAAGCGGAGCTTTCACAGAAAGCGCGGGATTCATGTCCTTCAGCCCCTGTACAAGTACAAGAATCGCAGGATTATTTGCGCTCGAATGAATGAAACGTATGGTTTTTGGCTCAATCGAATATAATCTCATAACAGAAAGGATATCTGTAAGCCTTTCAGGCCTGTGCACCATCGTAAAAATACCTTTGGATTTCAGTAAATATCTGGATGCTTTTAATATATCCTCCAAAGTACACAGGATCTCATGCCTTGCATTAGACACTACATCATTGCTGTTCACTATTCCTGTACCGCTTTTAAGATAAGGCGGATTGGTGACGACATGATCGAAAAGCCCGCCTATGAAATACTCCTTCACATTACGTATATCTCCGTGTACAAATGAGATCTTATCCTCAAGCCCATTGTATTGAGCATTTCTTACAGCCAGATCATATATATCTTTCTGGATTTCCAGACCTACGATTTTTCTGGGTTTGTATCTGCCATATAGAAGCAAAGGAATGACACCGTTTCCTGTACCCAGATCGATCACTGAAGCATTATGTTTGACCTGAGCAAAATATGATATGAGGACAGCATCAGTTCCAAAGCAAAACTGCTTTTTATTCTGTACCAGCTTTAATCCTTCAAGTTGAAGGTCATCGATCCTCTCGTCTTCATTTACCATGTACCCATTATACCTTGATGTATATGGCCTTTACAAATAGTTATTGCAGAACTTTCAAAAAAAGTTCCTCCCTGTCTATACCCTTTTCTTCAACTTCGACACCGGCATAAATATTGAGGGCTTTCAGGACAAGCCTCGGATGCAGATTACCTTTAGCTCCAGCCTTACACAGCAGAGAAAAATGCGATCCATCATGTACATCGATCTTGTATATCATGGGGATTATGTCCACAGGACCTTTGTTATTGGATTTTTCAACAAATGCGCTTTCCATGCTTTGAAGCTTCTTTAAAGCCTTTTTAAGATCACCGCTGCAAACAACAGTGAAGCCGTATCTGGCGGATCCGACATCTTCCATAAGGTCAGATTTTTCCACATAATATGCATTCACAGGTTCGAATCCTTTGGGAAGACTCTGTTTCAGCATTTCAACAACATACTCGCACATATAATCCTTATTGAACCATATATCAACATATTCACACTGGCTTGTAAGTCCTACGGGCAGAGGAAGCGCAAAAACCATCCTCATTCCGGGATTGAAACCCGCAGTATATGTAACATCAAGATCACACCTTCTGCAGGCTCTCATGAATGTGTTCATCATTTCTATGTGAGACACATACTTGACCTGATCGCCTTTTTTGAATTTAATCCTTATTATTTTCAACACATACCCCGCATTTATACTTTTTGATACCGCAGTTGCTGCACTTCTCCCTGCAGTTGGGAGTGGTCTTTCCCATAGATGCTTTTTCATATTCAGAAACCAGAAAACTTTTTTTTACGCCTATATCGATATGATCCCAGGGAAGCAACTCATCCACGGATATTTCCCTGCTTGTATAATACGAAACATCCACACCGCTTTCCATGAATGCCCTCTCCCATTTCCGCATATCGAAGCACTGGCTCCATGAATCGAACTTACATCCTTTTTCCCATGCCTTTATTATGGCTTCGCCTACTTTTTTGTCGCCTCTGGATATTATGCCTTCAACAACGGAAGTATCGAATTCATGCCAGTTGTATGTTATCTTTCTGTCAGTGATATGTTCCTTGAGCAGTTTCTGCTTCCTTGCCATTTCTTCTCTGGTTATCTGAGCGCACCACTGGAACGCAGTAAATGGCTTAGGTATGAAAAACGCTGTACTGACTGTCACATTCACTTTTCTTTTTCTGTCGAATGCTTCAATTATCTTCTTCGACAGGTCAGCTATAGCTATAACATCCTCGTCTGTTTCAGTAGGCAGACCAAGCATGAAATACAGTTTTATATTATTGTATCCCCCGTCACGCGCCATAGTTACCGATCTTAAGATATCTTCTTCGGTGATATTCTTGTTTATGACATCGCGGAGCCTCTGACTACCTGCTTCAGGAGCGAAGGTCAGTCCTGACTTTCTTACTTTCTGAAGTTTTTCCATCAGCCCGATGGAAAAATTATCTATTCTTAAAGACGGAACTGACAGGTTCACCATCTTATCCTGTGTCTGTTCTAACAGACCGTCACAAAGCGATGGCAGCCTGGAGTAATCCGATGTACTCAACGATACTAAGCCCATCTCTTCATATCCTGTGCTTGCTATCATATGTTTAGCCTGCTCTATAAGCTTTTCAGGGCTCTTTTCCCTTACCGGCCTGTATATATATCCTGCCTGGCAGAATCTGCATCCTCTGATACAGCCTCTGAAGATCTCAAGCGAGATCCTGTCATGCACAATATTTATATACGGTACGATAGGATCAACAGGATACGAAACGCTGTCAAGATCCTTAATGATCCTTCTTTTTATATTAGTCTTTGAGTTATACAGAACCGGAACATAGACACCCTCTATTTTTGATGCCCGTTCTAAAAATTCTTTTTTTGTTCCGCTCATATCCTTGACTGAGATATACAGATCTATAAGCTCAAGAGTGACTTCCTCGCCTTCACCTATAACGAAAAGATCCATTATATCGGCTAAAGTCTCAGGGTTCGAAGCGCACGGTCCACCTGCCATAATGATGGGATCGCTGTCGCTTCTGTCTTTACTGCGAATCGGAATATCAGCAAGATCAAGCATGTTGATGATATTCGTATAACTCATTTCATACTGTAAAGTAAATCCGACTATATCGAACTCTTTTACATTCTTCTGCGTTTCCAGTGAGAACAGCGGTTGCCCCTTCTGTCTCATCAGATCCTCCATGTCGAGCCATGGGGCAAATACCCTTTCACATACAGTATCTTCACGTTTGTTTAAAATATGATAAAGGATCCTCATGCCGACATGACTCATACCTACTTCATAGGTATCAGGGAAACAGAATGCGAAGCTTGCCTTCATTTTAGCATGATCCTTAACGATCTGGTTAAATTCGCCTCCCGTGTAACGTGAAGGCTTTTCAACACTCATCAAGTCAAGATTCAAAATTATTTTTCCTCTATTTCTTCTTCGATATCAAGTTTTTCAAGGAATAGTTCAAACAGTTTGTCGAGAAGAGTATCATCCTCTACAGGTGTAAGGATGGCTTCGTCGCCCTCCTGCTCCTCATACAAGAATATATATGAATCCTCATCCTTTTCATCAGTATTCTGCATAAGGACATAAGTTTTTTCTTCATAATCGAGCATTTCCACTGCAACCATAGGAACCTGATTGCCTTCCTCGTCTTCCATCATTATTATGTCGTCTCTCTCTTCTTCCATTGTTTTTCTCCTTTATATAGGTTATTTTTTTACATTATCCAAATAAGATTGCAGTATAACACAAGCTGCTATCATATCAATACTCTTTTTATCTTTTCCAGTTTTTCTTCCCTGCATATGCATTATCTCATGAGCCTCCGCTGTAGAAAGCCTTTCATCATACAGATCGACCGGGATAGAGCATGCGGTTTCTAAAACCTTTGCGAACCCTCTGACCTTCAATGCTTTCTCACCTTCTGAATCGTCCATATTTATCGGCAGTCCCATTACGATTTTTTCCACATGGTAAGTCCTGATCAGTTCAGAAATGGTTTTCACTGGAATGGACGTGTCATGATTCCATTCGATAGTCGTCAGTCCTGAAGCTAAGAAACCAAGAGAGTCGCTTTTGGCTACTCCCATTCTTCTCTCTCCGTAATCGATCCCCAATAACACCATTTATAACTACTTTGATACGAAATAATAGTGAATAAGCTCCGCTATTATCTCATCCCTCTCCAACTTCCTGATCGCATTTCTTGCACCGTTGTGACTGGTTATGTATGTTGGATCACCTGACATAAGATATGCAACAAGCTGGTTAACAGGATCGTACCCTTTTTCCGTCATTGCACTGAATACAAGCGTAAGCATTTCTCGTGTTTCAGTCTGTTGGCCTTTTAAGAAGTCGAGATTTATCGTTGAACCCTTATCCAATTTGCATATCTCCTTTAACAATTATGTAATCAGTTTACAACTTTGTATAAAACATTTCAAGATATTATTCTAAAATGACCCCTGCCATGGACCTTCAGTACGGTTTTTCGTACAGATGATTTATATGATGTGATCAATCATAAATGATATCACCGATTAATTGCTCATCGGAGACATCAGTGATCCTTACATTAATGAAATTATTTATCTTATCAGCTGATGTTTCTGCATCTCCGGCTCTTGCGATCACCTTCATGAAGTTACAGGTATGTCCGATAACCATATCCTTTTCCACATGCTCTGCAAGCACCTCAACAGTTTTATTCAGGTAATGCGACATTCTTTCCTCAGACATTTTTCGGGCTTCAGCTATTAGTATACCGCTGCGTTCGTTCAGTATATCCGGATCAAGTTCTTTGAGGTTTGCTGCTTTTGTTCCTTTCCTTTTACTGAACTTGAATACATGCACTTTTAAAAACCTGACTACTTTTACTATGCTTACGCTTTCAAGAAAATCATCATCACTTTCGGTTGGATACCCCACTATGATGTCGGTAGTGATTTCCGCATCAGCGTAATTATCTCTTATTTTATTTACAGCATCAATATACTGCTGTCTTGTGTATTTCCTGTTCATATCTTTGAGTACTTTATCTGAACCCGACTGCAAGGACAAATGAAACTCTGGGCATAATTTATCCGAACTCTTCACTTTTGCTATAAAGACATCAGTAATTATAACCGGTTCAAGAGATCCAAGCCTTATCCTTTTTATTGCATTGATCCCTGATAACCTGTTTATTACATCACCCAGATCAACACCTTCAAGATCCTTGCCGTATGAGTCCAGATGGATACCTGTAAGCACAACCTCCTTTAAGCCTTTTTCAGCCATGAAAGATACCTCCCTATAGATATCATCCATATCCCGGCTTCTCACACGTCCTCGTACATAAGGTATGATGCAGTAAGAACAGAAATTATCGCATCCGTCTTCTATTTTCACATATCCCCTGATCCTTTCCCATGAATCCGGGTATTCCATATGTTCGAATTCCCTATATGATCCTATCTCAGTAACATCTGTATAAGTAGGGTCTTTTTGCTTTATATAAGCTTCCAGTATCTCCCTGAACGATGCTTTTTCATGGTTGCCTGTTATAATGTGCGCTCCGCACTTTTTTAGCGTATCAGGATCCCTCTGCGCAAGACACCCTGTCGCGATTATTATGCACCCGGGATTGGATGTGCTTACCCTGCTTATCATCTGGCGGGATTTTTTATCACTGATACTTGTGACCGTGCATGTATTTACAAGGCAGATATCACACTTGCATGGAAACTCTCTGTATTCATATCCCATATCCGTAAGAGTCGTGGCTATCGAAGAGGATTCATATTGATTGACTTTGCAGCCAAGCGTGATGATGCTAAATATCTTCTTCATATTTTACACTCTTGTACCTTGTCACTCTTTTTGCAAGATCATTTCTGTCATATTTTTCAAGAAGCTCCATAGCTGTCTTCCTATTCTTTGGGTCATTGAATTGAAGCAATATCCTTTCGTTCTTTCTCATTGCGGCCGTGTCGGGTACATATACGCCCTCACCTGTCATTGGATCGATACCGGTATAATACATGCATGTGGACATGCTTCCCGGTGTAGGATAGAAATCCTGCACCTGCTCAGGAACGAATCCCGAATCCATAAGATATTCTGTAAGCTTTATTGTTTCCTTTATGGTCGCTCCGGGATGTCCTGATATGAAATACGGCAGGATATACTGTTTGACTCCCAATTTCTTGTTTATACCGTCAAACCTTGTTTTAAAGCCTCTGTAGATGGCAAAATCAGGTTTCCCCATAAGAGACAGGACTTTACCGCTCACATGTTCAGGTGCTGTTTTCAGCTGACCGCTTATATTATGCCTGCATATCTCTAAAAGCACATCTTGGTTTCTATCCAGCATCAGATAATCGTACCTGATACCGGATCTTACGAATACCTTCTTCACGCCCGGTACATTTCTCACAGCCTCAAGATTACCAAGAAAGTCCGTATGGTCTATTTTCAGGTTCTCGCACGGTTTCGGGAACATGCATTGCTTATTCCTGCATGTCCCAGCAGTAAGCTGCTTTTCACATGAAGGATTCACGAAATTTGCGGTAGGACCTGAAAGGTCATGTATATATCCCTTGAAATCCTTCTTCTTTGTCAGAAGGATGACTTCATTTATTATGCTCTCCCTGCTTCTTCTTTGCACAATCCTGCCCTGACTTAAAGCTATGGAGCAGAATGAACAGTTACCGAAACAGCCTCTGTGGCTGGTTACGGAAAACTTCACTTCATCCAGCGCTTTTATCCCGCCTGTCTTCTCATACATGGGGTGGTATTCCCTCTCGTATGGCAGCGCATATATATCATCCATCTCTTTGGTCGTAAGAGGCATAGACATAGGATTGCAAACCAGATACCTGTTTGCATGCTTCTGTATGAGCCTTGCGCCTCTTATAGGATCCTGCTCTTCATACTGTATTTTAAAAGCATCCGCAAATGCTTTTTTTTCTGTGCTTACTTCTTCAAATGAAGGTATGACGATATCATTGAACAGCCTGCTTTCCCTGGGCATTTCGCTTGATATATATGCTGTTCCCTTCACAGCGGTGATACTGCTTACAGGAACTCCCTTATCAAGCAGCCCGATTATTTCAGCTATGGATCTTTCACCCATCCCATATGATATCATGTCAGCTTTTGCATCGAATATTATGGATCTTCTTACCGTATCCTGCCAGTAATCATAATGTGCGAATCTTCTTAATGTTGCTTCCGCTCCGCCTATTATTACCGGCACATCCTTAAATGCTTCCCTGGTCCTCTGACTGTATACTATGACAGCCCTGTCAGGCCTTCTCTTTCCATTTGAAGCATAACAGTCAGTTCTTCTTTTATGCCTGCTTGCGGAATAGTTATTCACCATGCTGTCTATCACTCCGCCTGATATCAGCACAGCCAGACGCGGCCTGCCGAATTTTTTGAAATCATCTGCGCTTTTTATGTCAGGTTCGGACAGGACTGCTACTCTGTACCCCATATTTTCCAGCATTCTTGTGAGGATCGCATGACCGAAGGACGGATGATCCACATACGCTTCAGGAGTAACAAATAAAATATCTATCTGATCCCAGTTCCGCTCTCTGATATCTTCCTGGTTTACCGGCAGAAAACTCATTCGTCATGCCCGATGTCGAAATCCGGATCATTTATCTGCATTTCCGCCCATTCATCCTTTGATATGAGCACAGCTCTGGGTTTACTGCCTTCGAACGGTCCGACTATCCCTCTTCTTTCCATCTGATCGACGATCCTTGCTGCCCTTCCATACCCGAGTTTAAGTTTCCTCTGAAGATATGAAACGGATGCCTGGCCTACTTCAACCACAAGATCGATCGCTCTTGGCAGCATATCATCTATTTCATCTTCAACGCCTTCACCTTTATTTCCCATTTCAGATCTGTCTATATTTTCAACGACATCCTCATCATACGTTGACTGCGAATGCTCCTTTATAAACTCGACGACTTTGTTGATCTCGTTGTCTGAAATATATGCTCCCTGCATCCTGACCGGTTTTGAAAGACCCATCGGATGGAAAAGCATATCTCCGTTTCCAAGCAACTTTTCCGCACCGCCCATATCAAGTATTGTCCTTGAATCCACATTGCTCACTACCGCAAATGACAGTCTTGAAGGGATATTCGCCTTGATCACGCCGGTTATAACGTTAACTGAAGGTCTCTGTGTAGCGATTATTAGATGAAGACCGGCTGCTCTTGCAAGCTGTGCGAGCCTGCATATCGATTCCTCGACTTCTCCGGGATTGCTCATCATAAGGTCAGCCAATTCATCTATTATTATCACTATATTCGGCATCTTCTTTTCTGTCGGGTCATTCTTTACCGATTCGTTATATGAGTTTATATCTCTTACACCCCTCTTGTTGAACTGATCATAACGGGTCGTCATTTCTGCAACCGCCCAGTTAAGAGCTCCGGCTGCTTTTTTCAGATTGGTTATAACAGGTATGAGAAGATGAGGTATACCGTTATAGTTGACGAGTTCAACTTTCTTTGGATCTATCATTATGAATTTCACATCATCAGGGCTTGCTTTATATAAAATGCTTGTGATTATACAGTTTATGCATACGCTCTTTCCTGAACCAGTCGCGCCTGCGATCAGCATATGGGGCATCCTTCTGACATCAGCTATAGTACAGTTGCCTGCGATATCTTTGCCTATCGCCATCGTAAGGATGCTCTTCGATCCCTGGAATTCCTTTGAAGCTATGACTTCTTTTAACGACACTATGCTCTCCTGTGTGTTCGGGACTTCAATACCTACAACTGACTTACCGGGAACAGGCGCTTCAATACGCACATCCCTTGATGCAAGGTTCAAAGCTATATCATCGGATAAAGCCACTATCCTGCTTACTTTCACTCCTGATTTAGGTTGAAGCTCATATCTTGTTACAGTGGGCCCGCACATTATATTCGTCACCGAAGCCTCAACACCAAAGCTCAGCAGCGTATTTTCCAGCTTTCTCGCTATTGCTTCATAATTATCGGTATTACCGTTATCGACATAAGAATCAAGCAATGACAAAGGCGGGAACACATATTCACCCTGGAATTCCCTGTTTTCGCCTTTTTTAATGACCACAGTCTTAGGTTCCTCAGGTTCTTCCTTTTTAACTATTATAGGCATCGTATATTTTGATACAGGCTTTGACTTTTCAGCCCCGGTCTGTGAGTTGGCTCCGTTCATCACTATATTTATAGGTTCATGTGGTTTGACAGCTGAAATATCATCTATCACCTGCTGCTCGAACTTAAGAGGAGCCGTTTTTGGTGTTTTTTCTTTAGCTTCTATCTCATCCATTGGTTTGAACGCATCTTTCATCCAGTTGAAAACGGCTACGAACATATCCCTTATCTTTCCAAGAAAGCTTATGAAGCTTCTGTTAGTCAGAAGTATGATGAATATGACGGATGCAGTTATTGCGAATATGTATCCTCCCGTGATTCCAAAGAATACTATAATAGGAGTCATCACGATACTGCCGAATACCCCTCCTCCCAGCGCTTCTTTACCTCTTACATATGAATCAGCGATAAACTGCCAGACCGTTATCCCTCCTGAGATCGAGGCAATATCATGCTGTAAATATACGATCTGTAAAAAACATGGTATCAATAGTAACAGGAATATGAGGTAAGCTGCCTTTTTCCCCAGCTGTCCGATCCTGTGATTCAGAGCTATATATATACCGAACAGGATTATAATCAGCGGAAGCAGATAATGCGTCCATCCAAGAAGTCCTGCTGTGACATTTTTAAATGGTTCCCCGAACATGCCGGATGAACCTGTGAAGAATATACATACAAAAGTGAATATGCCAATAGCGGCTATTATTATACCCAATATCTCCCTTGCAAAACCGGTATTCTTTTTTGACTTGCTTCTTGATCTGACAGAACCTTCTTCAAAACCTTCGTCATAGTTTTCAGACGGTTTACCGCTTCTTTTCTTTTGTACCATTTTTCCCTCCGAATAACAGCATTATTTTATCATACAAAAATATGCGATGCAAATGAATGAAGGCATATGAAACCATATGATCCGGCCTGATGTGTTATAGGATTATTATTTTATTCAGTTATATACCAGAATACCTTCTTCAGACAGCTTTTCGATGCACATCAGCCTGAGTATGGCTAATTCCTCTCTATAATCATGATCCTGCTTGTTTTCGTCATAATCGAGTTTTTCCAGGATCATTATTTTAAAACTGGATGCGCCTAATTCATTCCAATCCTTCTGAAGCTCCTTATTGATATGGCTTCCCATATCCAATGTGAATTGAGATTTATTTATAGCGCCTTTGATGTTACGTGTGGCTTCGAGATAACATTTTCTGCTTTTTTCAGATTTTATTATTATAACGCCCATATCCGGTTTGCTGTTTTTGTATTGTTCTTTTAATTCTTTTCTTCTGTCCATTTCATCCTCTTTTTATTTCCGCCAATATTCATTGCAATCGCTCGTTCTATCCATAAATCCGTATTCTATAAGGTAGCGCCTTATAGTTACATGATCATCAAAATTTCCCTTAAGTATCTCATTGACCTCTTTCTCGCTGTAATGCTTTACACTGTCAAACTGCTCGGCTATCCTGGCCAATACTATCACCTTCTTCTTTTCCTTGGCCGGGAATACTTTCAGCTTTAAAGGATCCAAGCTAAGAAATGCATTCCTAAGTATATCTGCCTTTTCTTTTTCGGTCGTTATATATCTGTCATCAAGCATGGTGGCGCTGTCATGTACGCCCACTATGACATCATCATCAGACAGAGGTCTTTCATTCACCTGTTCATAAATAGCAAGATACATTTTTGCCTGCTTGGCTTTTTCTCTGAACATGAATCTTTGATGACGCACTGTTGAAGGCGAAATGCCAAGTTTCTTTGCTATCTCCTTATCCGAATCATTTGAATACATAAATATTAGTAATTCCTTCTGATTGTCAGTCAGAGTATTGTATTTGGATCCTGATCCTATCAGGCATTTGAAACTGCCGCCATGTTCCCTTTCTAAATGTATTTTCACTGCTTTTGACGCTTCGAAAAGCTTATCATCGATCGGAAATATTTCGCCTTCTTCATAGGTTTTCATACAGAGATTGCAGACATATGCATTTATGCACCTGTCATATCTGTACCCATTCTTCAATTCCCTTACAGTAAGTTTATCAATATCCATATATTCCTCTTTCGTTTACATATTTCATAAACTTATATTACTTCTGTTTGTTAATTATGTCAACCATTATTGTATCTGATTTTGAGATTTAAAATAATTGCTATCTCATTGCCAAATTTGGCATAAAGCAATTGACACATAATGTTTGATATGGTAGACTAACAAGAAAATCAAGGCAGGTTAACCATGAGTTCAACTTACATACCGGTCGGATATAAATCGAAATTGAGTCTTTATGACACGCAGATGGCAATAGGCACTTTGAAAAGGGTCTTCGAGCATAATTTATGCCAGGAACTGAACCTTAAAAGAGTATCAGCTCCTATACTGGTAGATTCGCAATCCGGTCTCAATGATAATTTGAATGGCGTTGAGCGGCCTGTATGTTTTGACACTAAGGAAAGCGGAATAAAAGCCGAGGTCGTACATTCACTTGCAAAGTGGAAGCGTCTCGCTCTTTACAGATATGGTTTTCACGCAGGCGAAGGTCTTTATACTGATATGAATGCAATAAGGCGTGACGAGGATATGGACAACATACACTCGATATACGTAGACCAGTGGGACTGGGAAAAAGTCATAACAAGAGAAGACAGGAATATGAATTTTTTAAAACGCACAGTTAAAAGCATTATAACAGCGATAGCTGACACATATGATATCATGAAAGATATGTTCCCTGCTCTTGATACTGACATAGACAGGCAGGTCAGTTTTGTAACATCACAGGAACTTGAAGATATGTATCCCGATCTATTACCAAAGGAAAGGGAAGATAAATATGTGAGAGAACATCACACAGCTTTCATAATGCAGATAGGTAAACTGTTGAAATCAGGAAAAAGACACGACGGCAGAGCTCCTGACTATGATGACTGGGAGATGAACGGCGATATATTGGTATATAACAAAATACTTGATCAGGCTCTTGAGATATCTTCAATGGGAATAAGGGTAGACAGCAGATCGCTTGACAGACAGCTGAAGATCTCAGGCTGTGATGACAGAAGAAACCTGATGTTCCATAAAATGCTTCTTAACAATGAACTTCCTCTTACGATAGGCGGCGGTATCGGACAGTCACGTCTGTGTATGTTCATGCTGGGTAAAGCCCATATCGGTGAGATACAGGTATCATTATGGGATAAGGATACTCAGAAGATATGCCAGGATGCGCAGGTCATACTTCTTTAACCATAACAATAAACTATATCAGCATAACGGCCTTTAATGAATCCAAGCAGGCTCTTTGCGGACAGTTCTACCTGCCAGCCTTTTTTACCTGCACTTAAAGTTATAGTTTCGGACAGCAGGGCTGTGTCATTTATCACTGTTTCAAATAACTTCTTCATTCCTATAGGAGAACACCCTCCGTGAACATATCCTGTCAAAGGCAGCAGATCCTTCTGTTTTATCATTTCTATATTTTTGACATTCACCGCTTTTGCGGCTTTTTTCAGGTCAAGAGAACGGTTTACCGGAATAACAAAAACATAGTTGTGTTTGTTATTGCCGACCGTGACCAAAGTTTTGTATACTCTGTCGGGATCCTGAGATAGAGCCCTGGCGACCTGCTCACCATCCGTAAGCTCTTTATCGTATTCATGAGAAACATAGCTGATCCTGTTAGCATCAAGCAGTCTCATGACATTCGTCTTTTCCATTACACGCTGTATAACATATCGGAATATGTTGGCATCGGCCAGTATTCCTTGGATACGATACACTCCAGATCGTCTGCAACGCCTCTTAATGCATCCATCGCGGGTATGACCGCGCCTTTGTAGTCATATGCATTTCTGGCTTTCTTCGTGGCTTCCTCCAGCTGCTTGATACACTCATTGAGTTTATGGATATCGTCCGAAATGTGGTCTGCTATCTCGCTTTCTGTGGAGCATTCCATATCCAGTTCTTTTTTCATTATGACATTATCATATACCGTACCGGCATATTCCATCGCAGAAGGAAGTATTTCCCTCTTCGCGATCTCTATCATGGTATTTGCCTCTATTGCGATGATATTTGCATAATTCTGAAGTTTGATCTCATGACGCGATACAAGGTCTGTCTTTGTGAATATGCCCTGATGCTCGAAAACATCGATATTCTTTTTAAGCAGAAGGCCATCAACAGCCTCAGGAGCGGTGCTAAGACAGGGCAGTCCCCTTTTCCTGGCTTCTTCGATCCATTCCTCTGAATAGTTGTTGCCGTTGAATATTATCCTCTTATGTTTTTTCATCGTATCGCGTATTATACTGTCAACTTGCTTATCAAAGTCATCCGCTTTTTCGAGGCTGTCTGCAAATTCCTCAAATACTTCCGCAACTATCGTATTTATGACAGTATTGGCATCGGATACCGAGCAGGAAGAACCCGGCATACGGAATTCAAACTTATTTCCTGTAAAAGCAAAGGGTGAAGTTCTGTTCCTGTCGCATGTGTCTTTGAACAGTATTGGCAAAGTCTCGCTTATATGGAATTCCTGTCTTTCTTTCTTTAAGAATATCCTGCCGTTTTCCATAGCTTCAAGTATCCCTGTAAGTTCTGCTCCAAGATATACCGACACTATAGCAGGAGGAGCCTCATGCATACCCAGCCGATGATCGTTCCCGGCTGATGCCACGCTCTGCCTCAACAGCTCGCTGTATTCATCAACCGCCTTTATGACAGCTGAAAGTATAAGAAGGAATCTTTTGTTATCCGATGGATTTTTACCCGGTTTTAAAAGCATATCCCCGTCATTTGCCGACAAAGACCAGTTATTGTGTTTACCCGAACCGTTAATGTGTTCAAACGGCTTCTCATGCAAAAGACATGCAAGCCCGTGATGCTCGGCAACTTTCTTCATTATCTCCATAATGAGCTGGTTATGATCTGTCGCAATATTCACCGTGTTATAGATCGGAGCCAGTTCGTGCTGTGCAGGAGCTGCTTCGTTATGCTCTGTTTTGGCTGTGATCCCAAGTTTCCAAAGCTCCGTGTCCAGTTCTCTCATGAAATTCTGGACTCTTTCACGTATATTCCCGAAATAGTGGTCATTCAGCTCCTGGCCTTTAGGTGATCTGGCGCCAAACAGCGTCCTTCCGCATATGAGAAGATCCTTTCTCATATCAAACTGTTTTTTATCAAGTAAAAAATATTCCTGTTCGCAGCCTGCAACGGGAGTGACTCTCGTAGCGGTGGTATTTCCGAACAGTCTTATGATCCTCAATGCCTGTTTATTTATTGCATCCATGGATCTTAGCAGAGGCGTCTTGTTGTCAAGCGGTTCACCGCCGTATGAGCAGAATGCCGTAGGGATATACAGCGTGCGGTCTTTTATGAACGCATATGAAGTCGCATCCCATGTGGTATATCCTCTTGCCTCAAAAGTAGCTCTCAATCCCCCTGAAGGAAAGCTTGATGCATCAGGTTCACCTTTTATAAGTTCTTTGCCGCGAAGGTCCATTACCGGGTTGCCATTTTTTACAGCAAGGAATGCGTCATGCTTCTCTGCTGTTATTCCTGTCATTGGTTGGAACCAGTGCGTATAATGAGTCGCGCCTTTTTTTATAGCCCAATCCTTCATGCTGGCAGCTACGATATCGGCTATGCCGTTATCCAACGGGCCGCCTTCTTCAATGGTCTTTTTCAAAGACGCATAAACATCCTCAGGCAACTCTTCTTTCATTATCTTATCGCTATAAACACAACTTCCGAATATGTCTATTACACTGTCCACTCTTATGAACCTCCGATTTATCTGCTAATTATATATAATTACCATTACATACGCAATAAAAACACAATATGCTCAGGCGAACTCCCTCATCCTGTTCCTGTAATGAAGATAGTCCATGAATTCCACTTCCTCAGGGACTCCGTGATCACATGTCGGGATATATCCTCCGTATCTGACCATGAAAGGCATTATCCTGTCCACTTCCCTGTCGATGGCATCTTTGCCTGCGGCTATGATCCTCTTGTCAAATCCTCCCGCTATCAGCAGATCAGGATGTTTCTTCCTGACTTCTACGACATCACAGCCTGACGCCACTTCAAACGGAGACATATAGTCCATGCCTATCGACTTGTACAGGTCTATCACGGGAACGGAAAAACCGTCAGTGTCTATCTGAATGTGAAGTTTTCTGGCCTTATCCATCTGCCTTCTCTTCACGTTGGATATAAGCTGGGAATAGTACGGGAAAAGAAATTCCTTTATCATATCGGGAGATATCAGCGGGCCATGATTGTAGCATATATCTTCCCCGAGGTACAGTTCGTCGAAAGTCAGATATTTCTGATGTGTCTCGCATAACTTATCTTCGACTTCCAGCCAGGATTCCATACATTTATGTATCAGTTTCGGATCATCGTAAAACTTATACATGACATCCTCAGGACCTATAAGAGAACGAAGGTACATATATCCTCCTACTATGTTCTGGCATATGATAAAATCCCTCTTGACGAATTCCTTTGCTTTTGCCATTCTGTCTTCAAGATCTGTATACCTTTCTTCAGATCCCGGATCCATCCTCCATTTTATGTTCTCCTCCCATGTCTGAATATCCTTTACCGGATGTTCAAGATATGAGGGCATAAAACCGCTTCTTCTGCCTTTGAAGCATAAAAGCTTTCTGCCGACCGCATCCTGTACCATCTCATATTCGTCTGTTTCTGACAGTACTTTTTCCTCAAAATACGGATTAAGAGGAGCGGTACACCATCCGCCGTTACCAAGATAGTGTTTTGCGGCCTGATCAAATCCAAATAAATCAGAAAAGACCGTATCATCATTCGTCCAACCCTGTGCTTTCCACTTTTCCTTCACATACCATCCGAATTCTATCTGGTACACGGGTGCATTAGCTTTGAAGTTATAGAAATCGTGCATTTTGACAACTGATTTTTCCATATTAATACCTTTTCAAGTCAAATTTTTATAAAAAGATTATAGCATACATATATATATGATTTCATCATAAAGTCTTTACTAAAATCCAAGTACAGTATAAAATCAGAATATCAAATCAATAATATGGAGGTCCAATATGAATAATTCACCAATGATCCGTTTAGGGATAGTTGCCGTAAGCCGTGACTGCTTTCCGAGCGAGCTTTCAAAAAACAGGAGAGCTGCTGTCGTTAAGGAATACAGAAAGCTCGGACGTGAAATATATGAATGTCCTGTAATGGTACAGAATGAAAATGATGTACTCAAAGCACTGGAAGATATAAGAAAAAATAACATAGATGCACTTGTCATATATCTCGGTAATTTTGGGCCGGAGGGACCAGAAACGATGCTTGCCCAGAAGTTTGGGACTCCGACTATGTTCTGTGCGGCAGGTGAAGAAAACAGCGGCGACGCTTTAAACGGCAACAGAGGCGATGCTTTCTGCGGAATGCTGAACGCATCATATAACCTCGGTTTAAGAGGGATAAGATCATATATACCCGGATATCCTGTGGGCTACCCGGACGAAGTCGCAGCGATGATCGTTCCTTTCTTAGCGATCTCAAGGATCATCATAGGCATGAGAAAACTCAAGATATTTGCTTTTGGCCCCAGACCGTATAATTTCCTGGCATGCAACGCTCCTATCAGGCCTCTCTTTGATCTTGGAGTGGAAATACAGGAGAACTCGGAGCTTGATCTCTTCGAAGCGTTCAATAAGCATGCAAATGATAAACGTATCCCTAAAATCAAAAAAGAAATGGAAGCGGAATTGTGCGGGCGCAACAGCTACCCTGCAGTAATGGAGGAACTTGCCCAGCTTGAACTGACTCTTACCGATTGGATGGACAATAACCTTGAAGCATCTCAATATGCCGCATTTGCAAATAAATGCTGGCCTGCGTTCCAGACTCAGTTCCATTGTGTTCCATGTTATGTAAACTCCCGTATGTGCGCTAAGGGTTATCCCATCGCATGCGAAACAGATATATACGGAGCTCTGTCAGAATATATGCTGTATCTTGCGACAGAAGCTACTCCCACGCTTCTGGATATAAATAATACGGTACCTCATGATATGTACAAAAAATCCATAAAACCGAATTCCAAATATGCAAATGACGATCTGTTCATGGGATTCCATTGCGGCAACACGTCATTATGCAACCTGGCTAGCGGTACAGGGACGCTTGGCTATCAGATAATAATGAAACGTCTGATGGAACCTGACAGCGAGCCTTTCTACAGCAGAGGCGCTTTAGACGGAACTATAAAAGCCGGTGATATCACACTGTTTCGTCTGCAGTCCACTGCTGATGCGCAGCTAAGAACATACATCGCCAAAGGCGAAGTGTTGAATGTGGATCCTAAGTCGTTCGGAGGCATCGGAGTCATCGCGATTCCTGAAATGGCAAGATTCTACCGCCATGTGCTCATAGAAAAGCAGTTCCCTCACCATGCAGGCGTTGGTTTTGGCGATGTGGCGTCAATAATGTTTGAAACGGTGAAACTACTTGGTATAAATGATATCGGATTCAACCAGCCCAAAGGAATGCTGTACAAGACAGAGAATCCGTTCAAAGGATAACAGCAGACTTTTTAACCGATATACTTATTAACAAAACCCCATACTTTATTCCAATACATCTGCGGTTCCCTGGCAGCTGATTCGCCGTGTGCCGCTCCTGGAACTATCAGGATATCCTTTTCACAAGATGCGCTCGAATACAGCTCGTCAAGCATCCTGTAAGGCACAAAGGCATCCTGGTCTCCGTGTATGAAAAGCGTGGGTGTTTTTGATTTTTTAACTGAATCCAGTGCGCTGTTCTTACGAAAATCCATCTTTATGCGTATATTAGCCAGTATATTTGCCGCTGTAAGAATAGGCAATGAAGGAAGTTTTGCTATTGTGGACGATTGTGATCGGAATTCCTCAAAGACCGATGTATAACCGCAATCCTCGACTGCGCATCTGACATGTCCGGTAAGATCTTCTCCTGTTGCGACCATAACAGTCGCAGCACCCATCGATAAACCGTGCAGAACTATCTTTGCATTTTCATTCATCTTCAAAATTTCATAGACCCATTCGATGATATCCACACTGTCGTAGTATCCCATCGTGGCGTATCTTCCTTCGCTTTCACCGTGCCCCCTAAGATCCGGTATAAGAACGTTATACCCGGCTTCAGAATATTTCTGGGCAAAAGGCTGCATATGGTCTCCTACACTTGTATAACCGTGAACAACTATAGCCCATTTATCGCTGTCCTTCTGCTCGATAAGTTTTGCTTTGAGCTTCAGGCCGTCAAATGTCGTTATTTCGATCTTTCGCGTGCAGTGCTCATTGACCCATGAGGTCATATCATTAAAAAACTTAATGACGTCTTCGCTCATATCGATTTTTTTCTTCTTCATCATATTTTTATCTGACTTCGGAATAAGCACCATACTGAACATGATGTTCCCTGCAATGAAAGACAGGATAATAAATATAACGGCCAAAGCTGCCACGCATATCAGAATTATTTTAAAAATCATTGTATCACCCCCAGGATACGGCTTAATCTATACAAATTATATCATGCTGATGTAAAAAATCTGAAATTTTTACTTTACATTATATATATTTACTGTTATACTGCCAATAATATTGATAGAGGCGCGGGAATTATTAGTAACTGTTCTGACTGTTAAGGCAGAATGATGGACAGCAAAAGGATGAGCCGCCGAAGAGGACACTGCCTTAACGATGTCTGATCTGGGCGGATGGCGAACAGCTGTCTGACTGTCATCATATGATAATATGATGGTGAGCTGTCACTTTTAGATTTTACATCTTAAAGAAGGCTCGCATGCGCAGCCTTTTTTTGATATAATATGTTAACAGGTTGGTGAAAAATGAAAAAATATGATTTTGCAATAGTTGGCGCAACGGGAATGGTCGGAAGAACATTTATCAAAGTCCTTGAAGAGAGGGATCTCCCTATAGACCACATCTATTTCTTTGCATCTGAAAGATCAGAAGGCAATCCTGTCATGTTCAACGGTGTACGATACACAGTTGAAACGCTCACAGAAAATTCTTTTGACAGGCATATAGACATTGCCCTGTTCTCAGCCGGAGGTGATATATCAAAGATATATGCACCTATAGCAAAGGCACACGGAGCAGTTGTGATCGATAACAGCAACGCATGGAGAATGGATCCTGATGTCCCTCTTGTTGTCCCCGAAGTAAATAAAGAAGATATCGAATGGCAGAAAGGCATAATTGCCAATCCGAACTGCTCTACCATACAGGCTGTTGTTGCACTGAAACCGCTGTATGATAAGTATGGTATAAAAAGGATCGTTTATACTACATTTCAGTCTGTTTCCGGTGCAGGAAAAACAGGATGTGATGAGCTGACCGCTTCACTGGCAGGAGCGCCCCCTAAAAAGTTCCCGCATCCTATAGCAAACAACTGTATCCCGCAGATAGATATATTCCTGGACAATGCCTATACCAAGGAAGAAGTGAAGATGGTAAATGAAACAAGAAAAATGTTCCATGATCCTGATCTTAGAATAACGGCAACATGCGTAAGAGTTCCTGTAATGAAGAGCCACAGTGAGTCCATCAATGTGGAATTCAACAAAACGTTTGAAATATCGGAAGTATTTAAGATACTGGATAAAGCACCCGGAGTAAAACTGATGGATGAAATAAAAAACAATGTTTACCCTCTTGCAACAGTTGCCGCAGATACGGACCTGACATATGTGGGCAGGATCAGAAGAGATGAATCCGTGGAATCAGGACTCAATTTATGGGTGGTCGCTGATAATGTACGAAAAGGCGCTGCGACCAATGCCGTACAGATAGCTGAAGAACTTATAAAGATATGGGAGAAATAGATATGTTATTTAAAGGCGCTGCAACGGCAGTAATAACACCGTTCAATAAAAAAGGCATAAACTTCGATGATCTTGGCCGACAGCTTGACCGTCAGCTCAACGCAGGCATCAATGCAATAATAGTGTGCGGTACGACAGGAGAAGCTTCAACAATGACCGACAAAGAAAGGATCGAAGTCATTTCTTTCACTGCAAAAAAAGTAAACAAGAAGATCCCTGTGATCGCAGGAACGAGCTGCAATGACACAAGGCACAGCGCTCATCTGTCTGTAAATGCATATAAGGCTGGTGCTGATGCCATATTGGTGACAGCACCGTACTATAATAAAACATCAAAACATGGGCTTTTAGAGCATTTCAAATACATCGCTTCATCTACTCCCCTTCCCCTGCTGATATACAATATTCCTAGCAGGACCGGAATGAATATCGACACTGATGTGATGTCCGCATTATCTCAGGTCAGTAATATCGTCGGAGTCAAGGAATGCAATCTTGCTCAGATGGCTGATGTAATACAGTGCACAACAGGTGATTTCACTGTGTACAGTGGTGATGATGGCATAAACCTGCCGGCTCTTGCCCTTGGCGCACAGGGAGTGATCTCAGTGCTTTCAAACGTCGTACCCGAGCATGTGGTTAAAATGAACAGTCTGTTTTTAAACAATAAAATAGAGGAAAGCCGTGAACTTTTTTACAGAACGAATAAACTCTGCAGGCTTCTTTTCATGGAAACGAATCCCATTCCGGTAAAGAAAGCGATGGAGCTTTTAGGTCTTGACAGCGGAATGCTGCGTCTGCCGCTTGTTGAGATGGAAAGCAAAAACTCCCTGCTTTTAAAGAATGAAATGATCGAACTTGGAGTGATAAAATGAATATTCTTTTAGCAGGATGCAATGGCAGAATGGGTCAGACCATAACAAGGATATGTTCTGAGCGTGAAGATATCAGGATAGCTGCAGGTATCGATATCCGTAATAATGCGGCTAACACCTACCCTGCCTTCAGTGACATTGACATGCTTGATAAAAGCATCGGGATCGATGTGGTCCTGGACTTCTCGCATCCGTCGGGGATACAGAAGATAACTGATTACTGCAGAAAAGCAAAAAAGCCTCTTGTATATGCAACAACAGGCCTGGATGAAGACCAAAAAGCGATGCTTGCCGGGCTTTCCAAGCATGTCCCTGTTTTCCAGAGCGCAAATATGAGTCTTGGTATAAATCTTCTGATCAGACTGTGCAGGGAAGCTGCCCGTTTCCTTGGCAATGACTACAACATCGAGATCATTGAAAAACATCACAATCAGAAAGTGGACGCGCCAAGCGGTACAGCTCTAAAGATAGCGGATGAGATAAACTCCTCTTTGAAGAACTCTATGGAATACATATATGACAGGCATGAAAAGCACGAAAAGAGATCCCAAAACGAAATAGGGATCCATTCCGTCAGAGGCGGTACCATAATAGGTCAGCACGAAGTGATGTTTGCTGGCAGAGACGAAGTCATAACGATATCACATGAAGCAACTTCCAGGGATATACTTGCACAGGGAGCGTTAAAAGCCGCACAGTTTATAGAAAAATTACCTGCAGGTATGTACAGCATGGATGATATGATGGAAAACCAGTCCGCTATTTAATAAAGCCTTACTTTCGGTATTTTTGCTTCTTTCATTATGGGATCAAGATGCTTTTCCAAAGCAGGCCATGCGAAGAAGTTTATAATGTATGCAGATATACCAAACAGTATTATGAACATCAACACAGCACCTACAAGTACGTGTATAAAGAATGGCAGTACTGTTATAGCCGCTATACCGGTTATGATCAGAAGATTCGGAATGAATCTGAGTATCGCAAAAGTATATGAATTTTTATAGCACTTCCAGATAGACAGATCGTATTCTACCAGTATCTGATAGACATATAAATGCATCATCAGGAAGAATAACGAGAAGAGCCCTATCATCATCAAAAGGAATACTTTCAAAAAACCCGGATCAAGATTGATCAGATACCATCGAAACGCTATGCCAAGACATACAAGAATGACTGTGCTGATAGTGGAGATCGCAAGCGATTTCCAGAAAAATTTCTTCAATCCGTCTGTAAAGTCGGATGAGAAACTGTCATCCCTGCGGACATAGCTTCTAAATACCACGGCCATGCCTGAGACAGCAGGTCCGAATGCTACGACAGGTATAGTGAAAAGTACCAAAACATATGGTATCCTGACGACCACCAGTGACAGCAGTTCACCGAAATTCGTATAACCTTCTTCAAAATCCGACAGATCAAACGGTATGAATATGTTTGACAGATATACTGCATAAACGATTATGAATATAGAATATATTCCCATGCATATAAGGTTCAGTTTCGCAATGTTCCAAAATCTGATTTTCAGTATATCCATAAAAACCGAAAACTTACTTACCTTTACTTTCTGGTTATTATATTCGGGTCTTTTTATTTCACTCATCAGATAAGCTCCTTTTGTATTTATACATTTTACATTTTGGCAGAATATAAATCAAGACTTACCAAAAATCCGTTGACAAATAAAAACGAAGTATATATAATTTTGAGAAGTGAGCGGCCATGGCGAAACTGGCAGACGCGTACGTTTGAGGGGCGTATGGGAGACCATTCGGGTTCAAGTCCCGATGGCCGCACCAAAAAAAAGAAGTTGACAAATAGTCGACTTCTTTTATTTATAGTGCTAAAATCCTTACTATGAATAAACATTTGATAAACATAAAAGATACAGGGGCAATAGGAGACGGAATAACTGACGACAGTGAGTCCATACAGAAAGCACTGGATGCAGGATGTCAGACGGTAGTGATACCAGGTGGGAATTACAGGATCGCAACTACACTGAAAGTCCATTCGGATACTTTCTTATCAGCAGATAACGATGCCCATTTGTTTGTCTGCGGAGAGTCACCGCATCACAGAGGCGACTTCCTTCTGACAAATGCAGATCCCATCACCGGTAACTTGAATATTACCATTAAAGGCGGTATATGGGACGGAGGCTTCGGCGGGAAATATAATGTAAAGAATAAGGATCTTTTTGATCCAAATGCCAATTCCGGCGCATGCCTGAATTTCGTAGGCGTCAAAAACCTGATACTGACCGATATGGTCATAGCTAACAGCGTGACCTACTATATGCGTTTTTCCAGGATAGAAAATTTCGTTATAAAAAACATAGGGTTCAGAAGCGAGCAGCTTTCATATAATCAGGATGGCCTTCATTTCGGAGGTGAAGTAAGAAACGGTTATGTGGAAAATATCAGGGCGCTCTCAGACGGTCAGACAAATGATGATATGATAGCTTTAAATGCAGACGACAGCATCGAACGCCTTGAAAACCGTGATCTTGCACGCGGTGATATAGAAAACATATATATAAAGGAT
>JBAYNV010000003.1:0-64071 GCA_041678685.1 Clostridia bacterium | reverse complement strand
TCCACAGACTCATGTAAGTTTTCAAAATGCGTACCCATATTATCCTCCATGATAAAACTAACGCACTAATTATATCATAAAGGCTTTTATTATTCTATATCAATGTTCTACTGTAACAATGAACTCTATATCACATTTATTTTTAAGAAAAGAAAGCAGTATATCTGTCGGAGAAGCCACTCTGAGGCTCACTATAGACGATCCTGCATTCTGTGTGATCACATCGTCCACCCATACATCATTAAGCATGAATCCGACATCTTTATCAGATAGATATGCTATATCTATACTTGAAAGTACTTCTTCAAGCCATTTCATTTCATATGGTTGAAAATCTGTCATATCGGGGATCACATATATATCTACTGTTTCATTACCTCTTATATTCCCGCCGTTTGATCTGTCAGCATCAACCGTAACAGATATCATTCTGTCTTTATCCGTATACATAGCATTGTCAAAACAACTTGTATTTACAACGTCACCTTTTCTTATATCCAATAAAGAAAACATGTTATCCGTAAAAATAATTTCACCGGTGTAACCGTATACGGTTATTTTCTGCAGATCCGATACCGTTACGGTATCGCCTTTTTGTATTTCCCTGTTTGCAACATAAATATATCCTTCATCACTTTTGACCGCATATTTTGATATCGCGATCTGGACAGCTGTCAGAAGCACCGCTATCACCAGTGCTAAAATAAAGTACTTTCTTTTTGTCATTTCATTCCTTTCATTATGTGACCGGCAGTTCTATGTGGAAATGGACCGAAAAAGCATGTGAATTCCGATAAATACCGGGAAATTTCAGTGTCGCATCAATATCAACATATATTAGGAGATGTACTGAAATATATCCACATATGCATGGCGTGCCTTTCGCACATACGACCGCTTTGATGTCTTCTTTATTCAAATCGACCATATCCTTCAGCTGTACTGATACCTGATCATATACAATACCTGTAAGATCATATTCCTCTGTGTAGAAAACAAGATCCTTTTCTGAAAATGATAACGTGTCATTACATGTTGCCAGACTCATTACAGCAAACTCTATAACATCCTTTATTCTTGCAGTCTCATGATATATTATCGCTTTCTGTATGATTGATGTGAATAAAGGCAATATCACATATATCACGACAGATACTGCTATCACTGCCGCTGCTGCACCGCTGCCTCTTTTATTATCCATTCCTTCTTTCATTCTACCCGATCCTTCTTGCGGTAAGTAACTGGTCATATCTCATGATATGCTGTTCATCAGATCGTACAAACAAGTCTGTGATGGTATTGATGCTGTAGTATGCCGATACAGTGAAACTGAATACAGACCCATATCTGATCGAGTACGGTATATTAATGACGATATCGCTAAACCCACAGGATAGAAGGTCATTTTCAAGGTTTTCCCTGTAACTGCCGCTAAGGCCTGAATCCTGCTCAGTAATGATCATATAGGTCCTGCAGATGTCCCGGAATTCAAGGTTTTTGGATATCAGCGCTAAAACATCCACTATTGATACGAATATACACAGTATCAACATCAGGACCACAACGGAGACTATTATCCTTTCAGCCATGCTCTACCTCATTGAAATGCAGGTGTCGGACTTGCATCGAATATCTGTGGTAGTATACCATCGACCCAAGTACGTAATTTTGTCATGATATCAAGGGAAATATTTTTTAATCCCGGGATTACTATTATGGCGGCGATCAGAAGCACCACTGCTATCCCTATTATTTCGGATATACCGAAACCTCTTTTTCTGTCCGATCCTGTCAGTTCATTCATTTCTTTTCTCCTTTATATAAATATATTTTTTAGCGCTTCCTCAAGGTCCGCGATGAGCGGTATTGAAATCATTATCATAATGATCAGTACGAATATGCATACAGAGGCCAGACACCTCTGCTTTATGCGGTCTGTTTTCTTCTGCTGGTAAGAAAAGTATCTGTTAAACATCATCTCCTCCATCCTGGACAGAAGCATGTCATTCTTTGTATAAAGGAGGTCCTCCTCCAGTATCATTGCGAAGTGTTCGCAATCAGTTGTTTTGATATGTTTTTTGAGACACTCAGCATATGATCTGCCATCAAGGGTAATAGAATATGTGCCTGATGCCTCGGCTAATATGTCATACAGCTTCTTATCTTCAGTCACCTTATACATATTTGTTATAACATCCTTAGGCTTTACTCCTGCCTGTATCTGAGAGACAAGGTATCTGTACAGCTTATATGCATTTTTTTTAAATATATCCCCGATTTCATTTTCCTGTATATTTTTCCTGCTTATCATAAATACTGCGCCTGAAGATATGATAAGCGATCCTTTTAATATACCGGCATAGATCCCGGTGATAACCCCTATAATGATGAAAACTACGGTTAGGATGATGTAGTCATTGATGTATCTCTTATCTATATTCAGTATCTTTTCATACTTTCTGCCTACCAATTCTTTTAATGCCGATATCTTCTTATTTCTGTTTACACCTAAATATGTTCCGATCTTTTTTGCGGAATAATGTGTGGCAAACAGTAAGCCTGCTGAAAGATTCAATATGTACAGTGAGATAATGACCACATTTTCCATTAGGCCTCCTAATTCTGCTTCACAGCGCTTATGGTTGTTATGGTTCCAATAAAGAACAGAAATGCGAACAGTGCAAGATATAGCTTACCGCTATCAGTAGACAGATAGAAAGCTTTGACTGATTCATTCTTAAACACGAAGTAGTAAAATGTGATAAGGACAAGCAGAATAGTCGCATATACCGCATATCTGTCTTTTGAAGTGGAGATCTTCCTTTTATATATTTCTTCATCCAGTTTGAAAAACTGATTTTCCATGCTCTTAAATATACTGTAAAGATCGCCTCCTTTTTCATATGCATACCGTATGTTCATCATTACATATCTCAGTTCCTCACTTTGTGCTTCTTTTTCGAAAATAGATAAAGCATCGCTTACTCCCATACCTCTTCCTATCCTGTTGCATGCATCATTTATAAGCCTCTTTACAGGTTGTTTAAGATCAGATCTGTCAGCTTTGTTAAGGCAGAAAACCACATCATTCTTTACTGCGCTCCACTTGCTCATGAGAAGCAGCAGGTCTACGATGCTTTTCTGTTCCCTTGCATACATAACATTTTTATATACATCATGTACGACATATGGCAATACAGCAGGCATAAGCGCAACCGAAACGGATGTCAGTATGTAGTCTATTTTTCTGTTCACTATTACTGCTGTAAATAAAAGCAATGTTACCGATATGAAACCGGTGAGATATTTTAATTTATCATATACAGTATCAGGTTGATCGCTTTTGGTTATAAGATAAGCAAGCAAAACAGCTGTTACTGAGTTTATTATCAGTATTGTCATTGGCTGTATATCCTTTCATATATGATCTCGTTTTTAGTGGTATCGTAATATTTCACATTCAATATCTCATCGACTTTGAAATCCTCCATATGTATGACCATATCGACTCCATCTGCGAACATTCTTGCAAGCATGGATTCATCTCTCTGCTTGTCAGAGGATTTTGCCAATGCAACGATGCGATTTGCACAGTCTTGCGCTTTATCGGCATGCATGGTAGTAAAAAAGCGGTGTCCGGAACAGCAGGCATCTATGAAATCTATGGCCTCGCTGCCTATGATCTCTCCGATGCAGTATGTATCCAATGACATTGTCAGACCATCTTTTATAAGCATATCAAGTGTGATCGGATTGCCCCCTTCATTACTTCTCTTCACTCTTTGTTCGATACAGAAGTCCTTCTTCGGATACAGTTCCGCATCTGATTCGACGATCAATACCCTCTCCATGTCAGGTAAACTGTTTATTATAGCCCGTAATAATGTTGTTTTTCCGCTGCCGCCTTTGCCGCATATGATCATTGTTTTGCGGTTTTCTGCAGTCTGCATGATCAGGTCCTTGTTTTTACAGTCCAGCATGCCAAGCGTCACAAGGTCATTTATCGTATATGCGTTATTTCTGTGTTTTCGTATGCATATTGCAGATCCTGAAATATTCCTGGGGTAAATAGATATGTTTATTCTCAGTTTACGTTCGACATCCGCTACCCTGCAATGACTGTCGTTATCGTTCAGTATCCCTCCGTTTCTAAGAGCTATGAGTTTGCAATAAACCAGGTAATTCATTTCATTGCCAAAATCCAGTTCTATGGGATAACGTATACCTTTTTTCTTTATCGAAAACCGGTTATACCTGACTCCGTCTATGTCAGAGATATCCTCATCATCGATATATTCCTGAAGCTGCCCATATCCAAACATAAAATCAAATACTTTTTTGATCATTTCCATTTTTGAGCCGATAGCAAAGTATTCCTCTTTCTCCAGTATTTTTATTATTCTGCTTTCAAGCATCTGACGTCTTTTTTTATCGGTATATGCATCTATAACGAGTTCGGGAGATGTCTCCAGTATTTCACTGACGATATCTATAACGACTTCTCCTAAAGGGTAGTCGCCTTTTGCATACTTCATATTCGTGTTTGTTTCATTATATTCACATAATCTTTTTAGTACTGCCATAGTCAATCCTTCCCATATAACACTGATAATATTTTTTCACAATCCTTATCTGCAAAACGACGCCTGCTTCTGATGGTACCGATGAATCTGCCACAAATATGGCAGTCGACGCCATTTATATGTATCTTTTCATCCCTGTTTTCATAAATGCAGTAATTATACCTGTCCGGATCCGTTCCATGTTTATTACACAGATATGTCGCGATCTGATTGAACAGTTTTAGATCCTTCAGTACATTATCAAGGCAGAAAAGGACATGATCACTCATCAATATGCAGTTCATGAACAAAGAATCATATATAAAATCCGTACAGTGTATGAATATGACAGGAAAATCATCAGTAAGTTTTGATAACAGTATTTCCAGTTTTGAGTAGATAACATTCTCATATCCTTCAATTTCCAGCGCGCATGGTATTATATACAGACCCTTATTCTCTGCAACACTGTGCAGAGAATCACATACTTCATCCTTTTCCAATAATGTCTGCAGATCAGGATTCAAATTTTTCTTATCTGCAGTAAACGAAGCATGAAGTATATCAGTATCTATCAGAAGTACTTTTTTACTAAATTTACGGGAATATGAATCGGCCAGTAAATACGCGCAATCTAATGGACCGGCCAGTGTTGTGACCTTTGTTATGATTTCACCTTTTTTATCGAGCTCCAGTCTTTTTTTGATCCTTTCAGCTTCATTTAGGACCATGTTCACATCGCAGATCCTGTTTTTCATGTTTAGTGCAGTACATCTTCTTATCAGTCTGTTAAGGTCATTTTCATTTTCTTTGGAATAAAGCATCCTTTTATCTTTTCCATATACCATATAGTTGAGCACCATACCGAGGGCATATATATCACTTTCCTTTGATGTATCCAATCCTGCAAGGAGCTCAGGAGCCATATAAGCCGTGTTCTTTTCATCGCTTATACCGTAATCGACCAGATATATATTTCCGTCTTTAAAAATTATATTTTCAGGATGTACGCTACCATGGATCATTCGGTCAGGTTTGAGACAGTGCAGATACCTGATGATATACGAGATCCTTATGAATACATCAAGAGCATCCCACCATGACATCACACCTCTGTTCTGTATATATTCATATAGATTTTCTCCTTCGATATATTCAGTCACTATGCATGTATCATCACTGTTATAGAAAACATCATATACTTTTGGAAGACCTGCATGTCCGATACTCTGCAGTATACCCATATTACCGGCTGCATCTTTTTTAACTTCTTTTATAACTCTTCTCTGTTTTTCCTCATCATCAAATACAAGGTATTTTTTCTCCCTTCCTTTCTCGTTCAAAGCTTTTAATATCTTGTATCTCTGACTGACAAACATATTACCTCCAAATTGTGTATTTCAACTATATAATATTTCCATTTAATGTCAACATACATTTTGTATTATTTTTCATTATCAGATTTTTTTCTGTTAAATGTGACCGTCAGGAAAATAACTTTCACAGCACCTTTTGACAAAAGTTCTTTTTCGCACTCCTTTAATGTGGATCCTGTTGTATAAATATCATCAACAAGCAATATAGTTTTACCTGTTACGATATCATCATGTGCTTTAAATACATCTGCTACATTTCGTTTTCGCTGATACACATTCATGCCGGCTTGTTTATGTGTCTGCCGTATTTTTCTTAATGCTTTAGCTGAACACTCCAAACCGGTATATACGGCAATTTGTGATGCAAGTATAAGTGATTGGTTATATCCTCTCTTATTCTGATCTATATCATGCATAGGTACGGGAATTACCATATCGCATCCTGTGTTCTCACTGATAAGGAGGCTGCCTATTCTTTTCCCTATTTCCCTGAACGAATTCGGATGGTTTGTATATTTTGCATATTTTATTATGGAACCTATTTCCTCATTGTGTTCCATAAAATATATGTGGTTGTTGCGTATATGTAATTTCAGATCCAGTTTCTCTATATTAGCGGATTTCTCATTTGGGAAAATATATTGCAGTATTTCTGATATGAACTGGTTACTCATTATTGACAATATATATCAATAGTAATTTAGTGTCAAGCAAAAAAATCGCATATTGTGATATGCGATCGGAAATAACTTGTATGAGTTTTATTTATTTACTTTAACAGGTCTCTTAACTCGTCTGCCTTATCGGTCTTTTCCCATGAGAGGTCAAGATCATCTCTTCCAAAGTGCCCGTATGTTGCAGTCTGTCTGTAAATAGGAGCTTTAAGACCGAGAGTTTCAATTATCGCATAAGGCCTCAGGTCGAATGCGTGACCTACTGCTTTTGCTATCTTCTCATCATTGACTTTAGATGTACCGAATGTATTGATATCTATTGAAACAGGTCTCGCAACGCCAATAGCATAAGCTATCTGTATTTCGCATCTCTTTGCTATTCCGGCTGCAACGATGTTTTTTGCTACATACCTTGCAGCATAAGCCGCTGATCTGTCGACTTTTGACGGATCCTTACCGGAAAATGAACCGCCTCCATGCCTTCCCATTCCTCCGTATGTGTCAACTATTATCTTCCTTCCGGTAAGACCTGAATCAGCTTTAGGACCGCCTACAACAAATCTGCCGGTAGGATTAATAAATATTTTAGTATCATCATCTAACATTTTCGGATCCATTACAGGTAATATAACTGCTTCTTTTATATATTTTCTCAATTCCTCAATGGACACATCATCACTATGCTGGGATGAAACGACTATGGTGTCTATCCTCTTTGGAGTATTCCCGTCGTATTCTACCGTGACCTGAGTCTTTCCGTCAGGTCTTAGAAATGATCCGCGCGTTTCTTTTCTTACGCATGCAAGCCTTTTTGCAAGTGTATGCGCTGCCTGTATAGGATAAGGCATAAGCTGAGGCGTCTCATCGCATGCATATCCGAACATCATTCCCTGATCTCCTGCTCCCTGATCACCTGCTATATCAAAGGAACTGTCTACTCCCATAGATATGTCAGGAGACTGTTCATTTATGGATGTTATAACTCCGCATGTTTCACCATCAAATCCGTATTTTGCTCTCGTGTAACCGGCATCCAATACCGTATTCCGTGCGATTTTCGCTATATCAACATAACACTCGGTCGTTATTTCACCCATGACATGTATAAGTCCTGTCGTCACTGTTGTCTCACATGCCACTCTTGCATTTATATCCTTCTTAAATATCGCATCCAGTATCGCATCGGATATCTGGTCACATAGTTTATCCGGATGCCCCTCTGTCACTGATTCTGACGTAAATATTTTCTTCATTTTCTCTCTCGTATGCTCCGCATACTCTCCTTTCATCGTATAAAAAAAGGTCTCATGACGAGACCTTTAACCTCATCTATATGGAATTGGCACCTCGCTCTGTGCAGGTTGCCGGGCGTCATTGAGCCATTCTCTCAGCCACTCTTGATAAGTTCGTACATATTCAATTGTATGATATCCAGGTTTATCTGACTTTAATAAGTCCTGATATCACCTGATACTCATTTTATACATTCAGTCCGTCTGCAGGAAGCATAACGCTTCCCCCGAATATCGTTTCAAACTCCACGGCATCTACTCTTTCTTTCTGTAACAGGGTTTCTGCCAATTTCGCCAGTATATCCTTCTTGCTCTCTAAAATATCCTGTACTTTTTTATAGCATTCATCGATTATATTCTTTGTTTCAACATCGATCTTGTTCGCAACATTATCGGAATAACCTTTTACTTTAGAATAGTCTTTACCTATGAATACTTCATCATCTTCCTGGAATACTATGTTCGTAAGGGACTTGCTCATGCCATATTTCACTATCATATTACGCGCTATCTTGTTTGCCCTCATAAGGTCATTTGATGCTCCGGTGCTTATTTCGCCTAAAGATAATTCCTCTGCAGCCCTGCCGCCAAGCAAGGATATTATTTCCTCTTTAAGCTGCTTTTCCGTATAGAAATATTTGTCTTCATTTGCCATAGGCATAGTGTATCCTCCGGCCTCCCCGACAGGTATTATCGACACCCTCTGCACTTTTGCAGTCGATGAAACTGCACGCATAGCGATAGCATGTCCGGACTCATGATAAGCAGTAAGTTTTCTTTCAGTATCTGATACGACTCTGCTTTTCTTCTCAGGACCCATCGTCACTTTATATATGGATTCCGTGATCTCATCCATGGAAATGCTGTCTTTATTTTTCTTTGCCGCAGAGATCGCTGCTTCATTCATAAGGTTCTCTATATCAGCACCTGTAAACATTGTGGTTATTTTCGAGATCTCATGCAGATCCACATCAGATGCAAGTTTTTTGTTTCTGGTGTGTACGAGCAGTATTTCATATCTGCCTCTAGCATCGGGATAACTGACATTGACCCTTCTGTCAAATCTGCCCGGACGCAATAATGCCGGATCAAGTATGTCAGGTCTGTTGGTAGCAGCCAGAATGATGACTCCCTGATCTATTGTGAATCCGTCCATCTCTACGAGCAACTGATTAAGTGTCTGTTCCCTTTCATCATTTCCTCCGCCTAAACCTGCACCCCTGTGCCTGCCTACTGCGTCTATTTCATCTATGAATATGATGCATGGAGCTTTGGCCTTAGCCTGAGTAAAGAGATCCCTTACTCTTGACGCGCCTACGCCTACGAACATTTCCACGAAGTCGGATCCGCTTATGCTGAAAAAGGGTACTCCCGCTTCACCTGCAACAGCTCTTGCAAGTAATGTCTTTCCTGTTCCCGGAGGGCCCACGATAAGCATGCCCTTAGGGATCCTTGCCCCGAGTTTTTTGTATTTTTCCGGTTCCTTTAGAAAGTCAACGACTTCCTCAAGTTCCGCCTTTTCCTCATCTGCACCTGCGACATCCAGGAATGTCACTTTCTTATCTTTTACATTGTATTCTCTAGCCCTGCTCTTTCCGAACGACATGGCTGAGTTATTGGCTCCTGCCTGCTTTGACATGAATACAAAGAATATTACTATTATCACTATCAGTATTATCAATGACGGAAGTAATGATACCCACCATGAAGTGGTCTCAGGATCCCATGTATATGAAAGATCCGGATCTGCGGAACGTGCTGTATTAAGAATATCCTCAAGAGTATCAAGATTTTCGACCTGGACATAAAAGACTGATGTATTATCCTTGATCGGTTCTTTAAGCGTTACCGTAAGCGTTGAAGTGCTTATGACTACTTCAGATACATTCTGTTTATCAAGCTGATTCAGAAACTCGGAATAACCAAGTTCTTTCACGGTATCCTGTTTTGAAAAGAATGATACGAGAATTATTATTATTACGAAGACTATTATATAAAAGCTTATATTTTTATAGTATTTCAAAAGTCAAACTCCTTTTCCTAATAATTTATAATAGCATAAGCACCTTGAAAATGCAATGAAGTTCACAGTAACTTCATATAAAGCGCCTTATTTGTACATTTCTTCCTTTAAAACACAGACATCAGGCAGATTTCTGTATTTTTCATTAAAATCCATTCCATAACCTACCACAAATTTGTCTGGTATTTCCTGACCCACATAATCAACTTTTATTGCCTTTTTACGCCTTGAGGGTTTGTCAAGCATACAGCATATCTTAACACTGTCAGGTCCTCTTAAAGTGAAGAAATTCTGCAGATATTTCAATGTGTGACCGGTATCAATAAGATCCTCAACTATAAGGATGTCTTTGCCTTTGATATCCATATCGATATCCTGGAGTATAGTTACCTGACCGCTTGAACTTGTACCAGAACCGTAGCTTGAAGCAGTTATCGTACCGAATTCCAAAGGGATGGTGATTTTCCTCAGTAGATCCGAAAGGAATATAAGGCCGCCTTTCATGACACCTACAAGAACCAGCTTTTTGCCTGCATAATCCTGCGATATCTTTTCCCCGAGTCCTTCGCATATCTCATTCAATTTTTCTCTTGGTATCAGTACCTCACTGACATCATTATACATACTGCTCATATTCTGCTGAACTCCAATCTCAGGACATCTTTCCCTTTTTTGGGAAGGAATTTTTTTCCCGTGTCCATATTTTCAATATACACTATCTCATTTTCCACCGCAAGGACAAATAGTCCGTTTCTCAGGTCGCTGTCTACCTTTTTATCGATCAGATATTTCTTAAGGGTTTTCGTACCGTTGCCTTTTGAAGGGTATATCGTATCCCCGGATGATCTTCTCCTAAGCGTCAGGCCGGTTTTTACCGATCCATGGTCAAGCCATATGTATTGTCTGTTCTTATCTATCTCGTCATATCTGCAAACCACTGCCGTAACGGTGATGCCCTCTGCTTCTGTCACCCCGGGCACAGCTATACTTATACCGGATATTTCCTTTATCTCTGTTTTTCTGTATATCTTCAATCTGTTATTCTGGAGCACCAGGACACTGATCAGATCCCCGATGTCCAGGGAAGAACCTGCCATATTTTTTTCACAAAGCTGCAGTATGCTGTTCATATGTTTTCTTTCAACATCCTTGAGTATGCCTTTCACCGCTTCTATGCCTTTACGGATGACACCGCTTTTCAATGTATTATCCAGTTTTGCAATATAAGTAAGATCGATGATCACGGAACCGTTCGCAAAATCTGCGCACTTATCGAAATGTTCATCTATTTCGTTTTCTATATGACTGTTTACCTCACATATAATGGATGACATATTTACAATATTATGTACAACATCCTTACCCGTTTTTTCATTAAGCAAAGGGAATATCTCGTTTCTTATGTAATTTCTGAGATAATGGCTTTCAAGGTTGGTTCTGTCAATGACGTATTCTATCCCGTTTTTGTCATCCCAATCCATGATCTCTTTTTTTGAATATGCAAGTAAAGGCCGGACATAATTGCCTGAAATACTATCTATCCCTGTAAGCCCTTTCAATCCTGTTCCTCTTATAATGTTCATGAATATAGTTTCTGCATTGTCGTCCTTATTATGTCCAAGGAAGACAAATGCATCCGCATATCTGGAAAATATATCATACCTCATTTCCCTTGCGGCCTGTTCTATCGTCTGTTTGTTTCTAGCTGCATATGATGTTACATCAATACTATATGGTATAAAATCGATATTATTGTTTTTACAGAAACATTCACAGAACTTCATGTCCCTTATGCTGTCCTGGTCTCTTAAATTATGGTTCACATGTATAGCGGATAGTTTTATATCTTTATCGTATTTTTCTAGTATTTCTTCTTTCTTTTTCTTAAGTAAAGTTATAAGGCAGGTGGAATCCGGTCCGCCGGAAAATGCCACATACCAATCCCTTGTTATAATAAGTTTTTCCTCCATATCAAGCTTAATCATTATCAGTCTTTCTTAAAGCTGTCAAACTTGACTATCTGATCCTGCCATGCGAGTCTTACGGATCCAACAGAACCGTTTCTGTTTTTTGCAATTATCAGTTCGACCACATTTGAATTTGCCGCTTTATCATACTGTGACTGTTTATATAAAAACATTACTATATCTGCATCCTGTTCGATAGCTCCTGATTCACGCAGGTCGGAAAGCTGAGGCCTGTGTTCGGACCGTTGCTCAGATGCTCTTGACAGCTGCGATAGAGCCACTACAGGGATATGCATGTCTTTGGCAAGTATTTTCAACTGCCTGGATATTTCAGTTATTTCCTGCTGCCTGCTTTCCTTTTTCACTGCACTTCCTATAAGTTGCATATAGTCTATGAAAACTATATCAAGATGCTCCGCGCTCCTGAATCTTCTGCATTTTGAACGGATATCTGCTACTGTTATCGATGATGTATCATCAATAAAAAGGTTACACTCATGTATGATGCCTGCACTTGCAGTTACTTTTGCCCACTCATCCTGATCTGCTTCTCCTCTGTTCAGCCTACTGTTAGAAACCCTGGCTTCGGAAGCGATTATTCTGTCTGTCAGCTGATCGTTTGACATTTCCAGGCTGAGAAAGAGTACGTTCTTCCCTTTCCTTATCGCCATGTTCTGAGCCATATTCATTGCCAGAGTGGATTTACCTACAGACGGTCTTGCAGCTATAAGGACAAAGTCGCCGGGCTGGAAACCGAGTATTAGCTGATCAAGATCAGGAAAACCGGTTTCTATTCTTTCAGGCATCTTCTTTGTTTTGCTTATTTCCCTGAAATGAGTCATCCTCTGAACTATAAGTTCGCTTATTTTCTTGACTCCTTCGGTGTCGTTCTGCTCCGAAAGATCAAAAAGCGTCTGCTGTGCATAATCCAGCAGTTCCTTTGCATCTTTACTGTCCTTGTATCCTTCTTCGAAAACTTCCCCGCATACGCTTATCAGCGAACGGGCTACGTATTTATCGAATATTATATTCGCATAATATTCTGCACTTGAAGATGAGACAACCTGTGAAGTCAGTCTTGTCAGATACTTTATACCTCCTGTGGAATCAAAAGTACCTTTCTTCTTGAGTTCTTCTGACACGGTGATTATATCCACAGGTATACCGCTTATAAACACGCTTTGCAGTGCATCAAAAATATCTCCGTTCTGCTTACTGTAAAATTTGTCCGCTGTTATCTTTTTCTGTATCACTTCAAAAGCTGAACTGTCAAGCAGCAGACAGCCTAAAACATACTGCTCGGCTTCTTCATTATGCGGAGGTATCCTTGTCAGATTTTCTGCCATGTTTATTCCTTCTCTTTCACATTGACATTGATATTGACCGACACTTCACTGTGTATTTTGATAGTTACAGTAGCTGTACCTATATTTTTTATTGAATCAGGAAGTATGATCTTTCTCTTGTCTATATCGGATTTGAGCTGTTGCCTGATCGCATCTGCGATATCCTGCGATGTTATGGATCCGAACAGCCTTCCATTTTCTCCTGCACGTACAAATATATCGACTGCCTTATCTGCGAGTTTGGACTTTAGTATATTAGCTTCGATAAGATCTCTTTCTTTTCTGCTGTTATCAGACTGCATCTTATCTTTCATTATATTGACATTCTTAACGTCCGCCATTATTGCAAGCTTTTTCTTAAAAAGAAAATTTCTTGCATAACCCTCGCTGACTTCCACCATCTGGTTCTTTTTACCGAGTTCTTTAATATCTTCTGCAAGTATTACTTTCATATCTTTCCTCCGAATCCATGATCCTTATGGATATTATACTGTATAATAACGTATTTTTAAAAGTTTTTTGTTCTTTACGATGTTATAATCATAACATGAAAAAGCATGTTGCAACAATATCCGCTATATTTTTCCTGTTTCTTTTACTAAGCGTCAGTGCAACTGATGATATCATCGGTCGCGCTGTCACTGATTCATCTGATTCGGTCATCATGACGGAGGATCAGATAGAAAAATGGAACGGACAGAATGACAGCATACATATTTCCTCTTCAGTTCTCAGTTACGGCCAGCTTAAGGAAAAAATATTCGCTATCAGTATGATACCGTCGGGCCCCAGATATGTGGCAAATGTTAACGGGACAAGATCTGAAGTGAGACCTGAATACTATACTGCATTACGTAAAAGTCTCAATATCAACAGTATAAGTGAAAAGAATGAGATATCATACGGGATCGTGATTTCCAGAAGCCCGCTAAGGACATTTCCGACCGACGATGTGTTGTTTTCCAGCGTTACTTCACCATATGACAGATTTCAGGAATCCGTAGTGCTTCCCTTTGAACCCGTAGCAGTGCTTCATACCAGTACAGACGGAAAATGGTTGTTTATAAAGATGTACAATTATGAAGGTTGGATCAAAAAAGAGAATGTCGCACTGACTTCTAAAGATATCATTGATCTGTATGAATCGAACATGAATTTCATTGTTATACAGGAACCAAAAGCATATATGCTTTACTCTGACAGAGAACTGGATATGGGTATCGAATTTCCATTGGTAAGTATAAATGAGGAAACATATACCGTACTGTGCCCTCAGAAAGATAACAACGGCTGCCTGACTTTCTCTTTTGGATACATAAAAAAAGATGATGCGTCTATCGGTTATCTTCCATATACCCAGAAGAATGTACTCACGCAGGCGAGCAAGTTCATAGGCGAACCATACAGCTGGGGCGGCATGAACGGTTACAGGGACTGCTCATCATTGATGATGGACATATACAGGTCGATGGGTATAAAACTCAGGAGAAACACCGATCAGCAGGAAACGATGTCACCGGAAAACATCTCTGTTGGTTCATTAAGTATAAATGAAAAGCAGGTTCAGTTGGATGGCTTACCTGCAGGCACTATGATATTCATGGACGGTCATGTCATGCTGTATATAGGCAAGTATGACCAGAAATATTACATACTTCATGATACGCCCGGTTACTACATGGACAAAAAATATTTTGCATCAAACGGTGTCACCGTTACGACCGTGGATATTCGCAACTCGGCGGATAAAGCGTATATGGAACTGTTCACTGCTTTTCTATATATCCATTGATCAGTTACAGTTATATGATCTTCAGTATATTCTTCAGCAGATATATTATTCCATATACCAAAGGCTGATGAACGAGGTATATCCATAAAGATACCCTTCCGCTTTTCTGAAGAAATACGCATCTGGATTTACTGAAGAAAGTCTTTAAAGGCTCTTTTTCTATGTAGTTGATCAGGAATATGCCAAGAAAAAACATCATCATCCATGGCAGAATAGGATAATAGTCCGACGAAAGCTGTATGCCCTGTATGTGAAAACCAAGCAGATACGAAAGGCCACCGTCAAACATATCAGGAGGTATAGTTATTTTAAACAGTCCGAAGAAGCTAAGGACACGGTTATATATATCCCATGTCAAGATAAATATCAATAAATTAAATATTATACCTATCACACTGGGTATCTTTTTAAATACCGGCATAAGAAGCTCGCTTATTATGATCGCAAATGCAAGATGATGCAGTATGCCAAGATACATCACCATGTCAGGCATAAAAATATCGGTAAGAAGAGTAATCGTCATTGCTATAGCCAACAGTTTGAATCCTCTGCCAAGATTGTCTCTGGAATATTTTGAAACCATGCCCGATATAAGTATGAACAGGCATGCTCCCGTCTCGAACAATGTCTGTATAAAAGCAGATCCGACCCAGGGTATGCTGTATCCGAATATGAATCGCAGGTCAAAAAGCGTATGTGAGATAATAACCCCATAGATTAGGAATCCGCGTATCTCATCAAGTAAATACAACCTTACTTTCCTGTTTTCGTTCATATACTGATAATAAACTATTCTCTAAATAAAAAAAAGCCCATCAAAGGCTTTTTTTATCGTTAATATAATATTGATCAATATTATTACTATTTCTTCTCGATCTCTCCTGTAGGCTGTTCGGAAACAGATTCTTCATTTACTTCTTCAACATTTCTTATTGCCCATTTCTTAATCTGTATCTGTGATCTTTCAATACTTGTTTCGATAGTGAGCTCGTCATCTCTGACATTGATTATTTTTCCTGTTATGCCGCCTATTGTGCAGATCGAATCACCTGCTTTAAGTTCTGCAAGCATCTTCTTTAATTTCTTGTCTTTCTTTCTTTGCGGAATAAGTATCACTGCATACATTACTACAAATACTACAACGATAAGTATAAGGGATGTATAGTTAGTTGTTCCGGTGTCAGCTGTTGTTTCAGCAAGTAACTTAAACATATTAAACATTTTTTAGCCTCCAATTATTTTGAATATCCATACTTTTCATAAAATTCATCTCTGAAATCCAAAAGTCTGTCTTCCATTATAGATTGCCTTATTTTCGCCATTAAGTCAAGTAAAAATTTCAAATTATGCAGCGAAGTAAGATTTAAAGCCAGTATCTCGTCGCATTTCAGAAGGTGTCGTATGTATGCTCTTGTGAAGTTTTTACATGCATAACAATCGCACTCCGGATCCATAGGTGAGAAATCATCCGCATATTTCGCATCACGGACGATCAGACGGCCATGACTTGTCATTACCGTACCGTTTCTGCCTATTCTTGTAGGTAATACGCAGTCAAACATATCCAGCCCTCGGATTACCCCTTCAATAAGATAGTCCGGTGTCCCTACCCCCATAAGATACCTTGGTTTATTTGCAGGCATATATGGGATGGTCTCTTCGATCATTTCATACATTATATCTGCTTTCTCCCCTACACTCAGCCCGCCTATAGCATAACCGGGAAGATCAAAGGAAGTGACCTGCTTAGCACTCTTGATCCGAAGGTCCTTATACATGCCTCCCTGAATGATACCGAACAGAGCCTGATCGTTAGGTCTTTTATGGCTTTCCATGCATCTTTCAAGCCATCTTGCAGTCCTAAGAAGCGAATTATCAACATATTCGTGTTCTGCAGGATATGGAGCGCATTCATCGAATGCCATCATTATATCCGCACCAAGATTGTTTTCTATGGACATCACCTTTTCAGGAGTGAACATATGCGACGAACCGTCTATATGGCTTCTAAATGCGACTCCTTCTTCCGTTATTTTCCGTAAAGAGTTTAAACTGAATACCTGGAATCCTCCGCTGTCTGTCAGTACTGAACGGTCCCAGCTCATAAATTTATGTATGCCACCGGCTTTTGCAACAAGTTCGTCGCCGGGTCTTAAATAGAGATGATATGTATTTGACAGTATTATATTTGCACCTATTTCCTTGAGATCCCTTGGCATTACACCTTTGACTGTCGCTGCCGTACCCACCGGCATAAAAACAGGAGTAGGAAAAGAACCATGCGGAGTATGTACGATGCCAAGCCTTGCGCCTGACTGTCTGCATGTATGTATCAATTCGTATGTTACAGGATATGTGCTCATGTTCTGCCTTTCCAGTATATTATTGCATAAAGATGATGATCTGCATAGAAAAAGCCGTTAAAGGGCTACTTAGTATCTCTTATGAACATTGCATCTCCAAATGAAAAAAACCTGTATTTTTCCCTTATTGCTTCCCTATATGCTTCCAGTATGTTTTCTCTTCCGGCCATAGCCGAAACAAGCATTATAAGAGTAGATTCAGGAAGATGGAAATTCGTTATCAGTTCATCCGCTACCTTGAACTTATATCCTGGATATATAAATATCTCCGTATTGCCTGACTTCTCTTCAAGATGCCCGTTTTCATCAGAGGCTCCTTCAACCGTTCTTAAGCTGGTAGTACCGCAGCATATCACCTTTTTCCCGCTTTTCTTAGTGTTATTTATGATGCCGGCTACTTCCTTGCTTATCCTGAAGTACTCGGAATGCATTTTATGATCTTCTACGTTATCTTCCTTTACAGGTCTGAACGTTCCCATACCGACATGAAGTGTTACTTTCACTATATTGATACCTTTATCTGATATAGATTTCAACAGTTCCGGCGTGAAGTGAAGCCCTGCGGTAGGAGCTGCAGATGAACCATTTTCCTTGGCATAAACGGTCTGATATCTGCTTTTGTCTTCCAGTTTTTCCGTAATATACGGAGGAAGAGGGACAAGCCCGACCTGGTCAAGTATTTCTTCGAATATACCGTTGAATTCGAATCTGACTATCCTGTTGCCAAAGTCAGTTATTTCAAGTACGGTCGATTTTAATGCACCGTCGCCGAATATGAATCTTTTCCCGATACCTGCTTTTTTACCCGGCTTGGTCAACACTTCCCAGTCGGTATCATTTATTCTCTTTAACAAAAGGAATTCGATTTTACTCGTCAGAGAATCTTCCCGAAGACCAATAAGTCTTGCAGGTATTACTTTCGTTTCATTGAGGACAAGACAGTCACCCGCATCCATATAATCATATATATCCTTAAATGTCTTATGTTCGAATTCCCCTGTACACCTGTCTACGACCAGAAGCCTTGATGAATCTCTTATATTTAAAGGATGCTGTGCGATCAGTTCCTGCGGAAGATCATAATAAAAATCACTTTTTTTCATTTATCTTAATGTTACCGATTCTATCTCCACTCCTTTATAGAAGTATTTGATTATCTGCTGGTATGTATAACCGGCCGCCGCCATGTTTATGGCTCCATACTGTGCCATGCCTACTCCATGTCCGCTTCCTCTGCCTGAAACCGATATATCCGTGCTGTTATCCGCTACCACTATCGAAATAGTCTCTATCCCTGTCATTGTCTGGATGCCTATCGATTTTGAACTTATCAGCGATGTGTTGTATTTACCCATTATACTTGCTCCGTCCAATGTCCTGTTTGTCACTGTCCCGCTGCCGTCAGCAACCGCGACCTGCGCCTGTCCTCCAAGTACGAACATCTGGCTTGGAAGATAAGTCGGGAAAGCCCCTCTGACGTTGGATTTCAGGAATGTGTGCGATCCCGTGGAACCATTGACGGTCATAGACAGTACTCTTCCCGTATATGAACTGGAATCAATGATCACTTTAAGAACATCGCCTATATTGTATCCGCATTTGTACATATACTCCGTCATCTGCTTCTGTGTAAACGTATAACTCCATGTCCTGTTTATATCATATGTATCCACAACGGATTTCAGATACGATACAGTCGAGACCCAGACATTTTCCGAATTCTCTGTGTATCCTCCTGAAGAACTGAAATAGTAAGGCGTTATCAATGATCCGTTATATGTGACGACTTTTCCGTATGTCTCGTTAGTGGCCTGATTGGTCCTTGAAGTCTCAGCATAATATCCTCCATACACCTGACAGCATGTTGTACTGCACACATCGAAGCCGTATGACTGATGCTTCTGCTGGCATAACGCATATGTTCTTGCGCACACAGCCTGCGCCTTGAGCGCTTCCATCGAGCTGCCGCTTCCTATCTCCAAAGCAACGACACCGTATACATAGTACTCAAGAATGAGGTTATTCAACACGCAGAGCTCGCTGGAGAAAAAGATGGAGAATTCCAGATTGCCTCTGTATGCCTTTCCGTCTATCAGCATATATGAATCCGTTCCGGTATTAACGGTTTTTGCGATAACAGGGGCAAGAGGATTATCACATGCAAAAAGTATGACAGCTGTAGCTGAATCCCTTACCAGTATCCTTGCGCTGGACGGATAAGCTACGGTGGAATATGCACCAGGGTATTTTGCAGCTACTCCCGCTACACCGTTCGAAGCCGATGTGCTTGATGTATAGCTCCCTATCCAGACCTGAAAGTAACCGGACGCCGCATATACCGGGAAAGAAGAACACCCTGCATTTTTCATTGCATTTGATACATCAAGAGCCTGCTGGTATGTGCTGTAATTATCGTCCCGGATTATATGATAGGAATATGTTCCCGTATCTTTAGCGACTTCCATATTTTCATATGATGTGGCAAAAGCTATATCCGCGCCGCCTATATTTATAGTCATATTCAGGCCATATGAGCTTTTTACTGTATATGAATCTTTGGCCGTAGTTCCAAAAAACAGACCTACCTGCAGATATAACGGAGCATATATGGTCGCATCAGCTATATTTATACAGGAAAAAGAAAAGATGCAGATAATCGCCAGCATCAATGAAATTTTTGTTCTTTTTGTTTTACTCATAAGTTTCCCTTTCAATCATATCTGCCTTATCTTTTGTATTATCCTAATTATATAATATAGCCTTCAAATATCAAGTGATTTATTGATACGACATTTTTACAGACCTCTGAATATCCTTACGCCTTTATGAGTGATGAAATACCAGAAAGCTGCGGATAACAGCAGATATGCGATACCTGCGAACAAAACGAATAAAGTTATATTCTGGGTTTTTAGCAATGAACCTATAATGATCGTAGCTATCACTATGAACATTCCGGCAAAAATGCTTATCCCTGATGCAGCTGATTGTTTTACGACTTCTGTCGGAGATTTGAACTCCATTTTAGGGAACAACAGATTTACAAATAAACCAAGCATTGATGCAAGTATGCCACAGGAAATGGTGAGCAGCAGTACCACGAGCCATTGCACGAATGTAAGGCCAAGGGCGATATATATTATTATAGAACTGAGGACACCGATAGGAATAGTCACGACCAGTCCGAGACCCAGTTTTCCTTTAAATATCGTTTTTTCATCCACAGGCATGGATTTGAGTATCCATAGATTCTTACCTTCAAGCGATATAGAGGCAGAGCATGGCGAGCATAAGATCATGCAATAGGTTATTACGACCGAAATCACCATCATTTTGGTATCTGCTTCAGTAAATCCGAACACGCTGTATGTCGCTATGAATACATCGACTTTATCGCCCATCACAGCGGCCGCAATACTGCCTATAAAAAGCAATACCATGCCAAACATTGTGTTAGTTATATATATTATGCAGTGTGTATAAAAATTGATCTCCTTTTTTGCTATGGCAATTACCGGTGAATCCGAAATAAATTTTATACCCTTGATGCTTCTTTGGGCTTTTGTCTCCATCATAGCTGAGTTGATGTGTTTGAATGATTTTCCGAAAATGTTTATGAATACGAAAAATGGAACGATAAGGATCGCAAGTAAAATCAGCGTTGATACAATATCGTGTCCGACAACAGCTTTCAGATACAGATCAAACATGAAAAAGCTTTTAACAAGGTTACCAAACTGCTCCATTGCATTCATGATCACTTGCTCATTCATGATGCTCTGTATGGAAAATGACAGACCCATTATCAGTATAAGGAGTGCAAATGATCCTATTATTATTACTACATTCTTATTCCTCATTTTTATGGATATCTTAGCGATAAGCAATGCAAAAACCGCTCCTATGCTCATTGGCAGGGCAGGTATGGCGATGAACATGAGGATATAGAGCAACACGGTCATAATACCAAGGTCGGGACATTTTATACAATAAACCAGAAATATGGGGAAACTCACAAGGAATTCCCATACATAACTTTCTGTCATTATCCTTAAGACCTTAGCGGTCAGGACCGTATTATCCCTGATAGGTAATGACATCAGAAGATCATAATCCTTGAATGAAAAAAGATGAGACGGCATTTTATATATATCCATCAGAAAGAGTATCATAAAAGGCATGATAAAAGAAAATACCAGTAATATATCCAGCATTCCCATTTTTAAAAGGATATCGGATATGAACCATGACGCTCCGCCTATATATATAAAACACATTAAAACAACAAGAAGGGATACTGCTATCATACCAACAGCTTTTTTTCTGTTGTTTTTGTTTTTTAGTTCATTCAAAGCAAATGAATTCACGAGATCCGCTTTTAAAAGAGATGATAAAATATTCATTTTGCAGCAAGCTCCATAAATATTCCTTCGAGGGACTGGTCTCCCTTTACGCTATCCAGATCACCCGATGCGACTATCCTGCCTGACTTTATAATAGCAACTTTATTGCATATCTTCTCAGCTACATCAAGAATATGTGTGGAAAAGAAAACAGCTCCGCCTTCCTTACACATAGTATGCATTATTTCTTTTACCGTAAATGCAGCCTGAGGATCCAGTCCTGTAAAAGGTTCATCCAATATCAAAAGCTTCGGACTGTGTATCAAAGCAGATATTATGACCAGTTTCTGCTTCATTCCATGCGAATAAGATGAGATCACATCCCCAAGAGCATCATTGAAAGACAGTTTCGTTGCATAATATTCTGCCAATCTCTCTCTGTCCGCTTTTGAGACCTTGAATATATCAGCGATGAAATTCAGATACTGTACTCCTGTAAGGGATTCATATATATCAGGATTATCAGGTATGTAGGCTATGTCAGCCTTGCATCCTACTGGGTCTTCTTTAATGTTTTTACCGTTTATCAATATAAGACCGCTTTCGAAGTTCAGGATACCTGCAACGCATTTGAGCGTTGTCGTCTTCCCTGCTCCGTTCGGGCCTATAAAACCAAATATATCCCCCGCCATGATCTCCAGCGATATGCCATCTACAGCTTTTACTGCATTCTTGTATGTTTTGGAAAGGTTATCTATTTTTAGCATATATGTTCTCCTAATCTGATGCTGAACTTTATCAGACCATATTATACTACAAAATACAATCTTGTATATATAGGGTCATTCACCTATTGAATTTACCATCCATTTGGCGACTTTCTGGGCATTTGTATCCTGCATGGTACGAATGTAGTCTCCGAATGAATATATCTCTATGAATTCGCCATTGCCTTTCTCGTCATATATCACGCCGTAATATGTGTTCTGCCCGTAATCGTAACGGTTCTGCTCGCTTGTAAATTCAGCGTTCGGATCTACCTTAAGAAAAATCAGGTAATTACTGGCCACATCAGCCGCATTCAATGTTACCGTGTTGTCTACAGGACGCGAACTGACATATTCCAGCAGTTCTTTGTTGAATTCCTGGGTGTTTTCATCCTTGTCCGCTGTCATACTGTCATACTTATTCTCAGTCAGGGCAAAACTTACTATATGCCCGTTGTCATATATTGCTGTCCCCCTGAATTGGAAACCCCATGCCGCATTCCTGTATACACAGATGAATACTATATCATCATCCACATGATACTGCTTCAAGTCATTCCCGCATCCTGTCATGGTTACGAGCATTATACATACTATCAGTACACAAATCATTTTTCTCATATCAATTCTCCATTAAGCATAATCAAGCAATTAGACTGTTCTGATCATATAAAGGTTCTGTTAATTCATCATTTATATGAATATTATAACAGAATCCATATATGTTTCTTTATAAAAATCAATGTAAATAAAAATCCAGGATAAGAGAACTGCTTTATATAGAAAAACTCTCTTGTCCTTATGACAAAAGAGCTTTTTCCTGGCAGGGAAGACAGGATTTGAACCCGCAACAAACGGTTTTGGAGACCGCTGCTCTACCAATTGAACTACTTCCCTAAATAGCCGGTAAAAGGAATTATATAAACTTCTGCTTTTACTGTCAATAACAAAATAAATTACAGCTGACGTTTCTTATTCACTGCAGGCTGCGCAGGTTTTAATGGTAACAGATGATCAAGCAATATCTGTATGTTCTCAGAAGTCATATCCGCTCCGCAGTTGATGAGCACTTTACTCTCAAGCGAACTTGTTATGCCTAAGCACTGCATTCCCGCAGCTTTCGCGGCTTTTATACCGCTTATCGTATCCTCACATACCATACAGTAAGCAGCATTCATCTTCATCTTTTCAGCTGCCAGTAAAAATATGTATGGATTTGGCTTTCCGAGCGTTACATCATTACCTGTTACCAGAGCATTGAAAATACTGTTATCCAAACCGATAGCCCGGATATTTGAGGTTACTTTCATAAGATCAGCTCCTGAAGCCAATGATATCCTGTAACCTCTCCTTTTGAGTTCCATGATCGTTTCTTTAACATTCGGGAAAAATTTAGCTTTTGTTTCAACAAGCGAGTCGTATATTTCATATGCTCTGTATTTCATGGCATATTCATATTCAACACCGTACTTTCTTGATACATTACCTATAAAACTGTTCTCTCCCTGCCCCATATAGGGTATGAAATCCTGAGGCTGTGCCTCTACACCGAATTCCTTCAAAGCTTCGATCGCGGATAGGCTCATCAACTGCTCTGAATCGATAAGCACTCCGTCCATGTCAAAAACAATACCCTTTACCACCTTACCGTTAAACCCCATGCTACCCCTTTTTCTTTACTCGAATAATATAACAGCAATAACTTCTGCCTGTTTATTGCTGTTGTTTTTTACTCCGTGGCCTGTTCCGGCAGGATTGTATGTGCAATCCCCTTTCGCAATTATATATTCCTTTTCGTTATTCTCGTTATATATCAATTCGCCTTCAAGAACGTAATATATCTCATATTCGCCTTCATGAGTATGAAAGCCGATCGAGCAACCCGGTTCTATCATGATCCTGGAAAAAAGCCTTCCCTTCTCATTGAGCAGCCCCTGGGGTATCAATTCACTGAACATAATGGTTCCATTACCGCCCCTCATGTTTTCTTTGTAAGATACCTTGTGCCCGTCTTCTTTAAATAACATATATATCCTCTGATTCATCCATGATCTACAGATCATATCCGTTTAGTATATTATATATATCAGTATTAAGTAATTGCAATATGTTTTTGCTTTTGATATGATTTTATTTGTGTAAGCCGGAGGTACCTGATGATAAGTAAATATGTTTTCATTGATTGGTCCAATGTTGAACCTGGTTACGGAACAGTATGGCCATACTCCGGTCTTCCGGTTGTTTCTCCAAAAGGCATACACATAAAAGTACACAGACCTGTCATAGATCCATCCCCTGTTATATTGCCTGACAAGCCATGGGAGAGTTCAAGAGTGAACGCTTATGCGACTTTCATTAAAATCAATAGCAGGATCCAGGTATGGTATGAAACATTCACTGCAGCTGATGATATGAAACTTGATGACATGAAATGTAATCTTGCATATGCTGAATCTGATGACGGGATACATTTTGTGAAACCAGTATTGAATATATTCCCTTTCTACGGTTCATATAATAACAATCTGCTGAAAAACATACATGGTACATGCGTGTTCTATGATACAAATGCGCCTGAATGTGAAAGATACAAGCTTATATGGGTCCATTATGACAGATCAAAACCATGGGCGACAGCATGTGCTTTATACGGTTCCATGTCAGCTGACGGCATCAACTGGCATGACATGGGTGAACCTCTGCTGAACAATCCTGGCGATACGCAGAATGTATTGGATCATGACGATGAAAAAGGTGAATATGTGATATATACAAGACAGATCAAAGGATATGCTCTGCCAAGAAGGAGCATATCAAGGACTTCAAGCAAGGATTTTACGCATTTTCCTGATCCTGTCATGATCCTCAATAATGATCCCTCTGATCCTCCTGACTGGGACTATTATACTTCAGGTTATCATAAGTGGCCCGGAGCGGAAAATGCACATATCATGATGATGGATATGTATAAGAGGACATGTGACAAGTTTGAAATATACTTTCTTACAAGCCGCGACGGAGCTATATGGTACAGGCCTATGGGCCAGGATGCATACATAGATAATGAAACCCCGGGGTTTTCACATGAAATGATGATCAGTTCTACAAAGGGCATAATAGACAATGAAGACGGCACATGGTCCTTTTATGTGCATTCGTGCAAAGACGGGCATAATACGGTCCCAGAGAACCGCACAAAGCCCGGAGGGTGTTACCGCAGAGCTGTCATACGCGAAGACGGATTCACATCGTTATCTTCAGATGATGAAGGCGATTTCTATACTATCAAGCTGGATATCAGTCAGGATGTTCTTGCTATAAATGCGAGCATACCGGAAGGCGCGTATGTAAAAGCTGAGATAGTCGACAAAAACAGTTATGTACCTGTTACCGGATATGATCTATCATCATGCGACAAGCTTCTAAGCGGTAAAGTATGGCAGACAGTATCATGGAAAGGCAGTTCCGATCTGAAAGATCTGAAAGACCAGACATACAGGATACATTTCGTGATGCACAGTACGGATCTGTATGCTTTCTCCGTCTAAGATTTATGATTTTTCTGCATAAAGCAGGAATTCAATGTTACCTTCCTTACCTCTTGTAAGGCATTCCCGAAGACCCAGAGTCCTGATCCCCTGTCCATTAATGAAAGCTTCAGTGCTTTTTACGCTTTTCATTCTTATCTCACTGTTTTTTACGATCCCGTTTTTATCTATGTTCTCGCGTCCCGCTTCAAACTGCGGTTTTATAAGGAACAGCGCCTTGCTTCCAACATACATGAAACCGGCGATCTCTTTTGCAATTTTTTTAAGTGAAATGAATGATACGTCACAGGTTATGAATCCGATCACATCAGGGATATCGGAAGGCTTCAAATTGCGGATGTCAGTACCTTCCATCACGACTACCCTTGCATCGTTTTTTATGATCGGATCGAGCTGATCATGCCCGACATCAATGGCATACGCTTTTTTTACGCCCTTTTCCAAAAGCACCTGGGTAAATCCGCCTGTCGATGCGCCTATATCCATAACGACCTTATCACTGACATCGATATTAAAATCATCAAAAGCCTGAAGAAGCTTATATGCGCCTCTTCCTACATAATTATCCGGATTTATCACTTTTATATTATCATTATCATTTATTTCAAATGAAGGTTTTTGGACAGCGCGGTCATTGACAAGTACATTACCTTTTAAGATAGCTTCCTTTGCATGCGATCTGCTTTTACAAAGACCTTTATCAGAAAGCGCGATATCAAGCCTTGTCATCGTTTATCATATCTGCAAGATTATCAGCTGAAAGGCCGTTTTCAGACAGTATTTCGTCGACCGATCCCTGCATCGAGGCATTCTCTTTAATATTTATACCTTTGAATATGAGATTCTTAATATTCTGCCTATACATCCATGACTCCATATTCTGTGTCACGCTTCCGTTATATATGACGTCCTCAGTACAGAATACTCTCCTGTAATTCTTAAGAATGCCATAAAGCCTTTCATGATCCAAAGGATACAGCTTCCTTATTTTTATGACAGCGCAACCGCATTTTGCTGATGCGTTCATCGCTATCGTTAACATTCTGCCATAAGCCAGTATGGCAGTATCTTTTTTTTCACCGCTGATGTTATATTCCACAGGTGCGAGTATGTTATCATCTTCTGATCCGGAATAACCTGTAAAGTCCATGATCTCATCGCTCGGGTATCTGATGGCCACGCATCCGCTTATATCATATAGAGCGCAATGGATCGATTCGTATACATCCTCTTTTGATCCTGGTGCAAGGATCGTCATATTAGGCATGGAAGAAAGGAAAGACAGATCATATATCCCCTGATGCGTTTTTCCGTATCTTTCGTTGACACCTGCTTTGTCCACGCATATGACTACTTTTTTCCCTGTCAGGCATACATCGTGCAGTATCTGATCATAAGCTCTCTGTAAAAATGATGAATATATAACAGTGACCGGTTTTATACCGTTTTTAGCCAGACCGGCCGCAAACGTTATTGCATGCTGCTCTGTTATGCCGACATCAAAATACCTGTTCTTATATATCCTGCTGAATTCCTGTAATCCTGAACCTTCAGTCATGGCAGGACAGACACATACGAGATTATTATCTTTCCCTGCTATTCTTATCAGTGCTTTGCCAGCTTCTTCTGTATATGTAGGATTTGTTTTATGCATGCCAAGCGATGCTGAGCTTTTGATGCCATGGAACATGACAGGATCATTCTCAGCTTTTATATATCCTTTGCCTTTTGTCGTTATCACATGCAGAAGTTTTGGTCCTTTTACATTTTTCGCCCGGTTGAGTATATCTTCAAGCTCCTGTTCGTCATGCCCGTCGACTGGTCCGAGGTATTTGATATCCAGATCCTCAAAGAACATTTTCTGTCCGACAAATGATTTCAAGCTTCTCTTTGTTTTCTGTACGAACCTTATTAGACCTTTGCCTCCTCCGGGAAGCTTGCTTACAAAGTTTTTCACGTTTGTGTTCGTTTCGATATATGATCTCTTTAGTCTGAGTTTTGAAAGATAACGTGACATCGCTCCGACATTTTTGCTGATACTCATTTCATTGTCATTAAGGATTATAAGTATATCGGAATCGTCATCCGCAGCATTGTTCAAAGCTTCATACACCATGCCGCCTGCAAGCGCGCCGTCACCTATCACTACGACCGTTGCACCATCCAAACCCTTCAATTTGCCGGCCTTTTCCATACCAAGAGCCGCAGAAATGGATGTGCTTGCATGTCCTGTGTTGAAAGCGTCATATCTGCTTTCCGCTTCATCAGGAAAGCAGTTAAGACCTCCCGGTTTTCCCATCGTGATCATCAGATCCTTACGGCCTGTCAGTATCTTATGCACATAGCTCTGGTGCCCTACATCAAAGATTATTGCATCCTTCTCAAGATCAAAGCATCTGTGAAGCGCTACTGTAAGCTCGACAACACCCAGATTGCTTGCAAGATGCCCCCCGTTGACGGTAACGACATTTACCAGCATATCACGTATCTCCTGGCATAATGCTGCGATATTCTCTTTTTCGATACCCTTTATATCTCCGGATACCCTGATCCGATCTAACATTCTTTAATTGCTCCTGTCGTCAAGATATAACGCGCATTCCCTCAATATGTCAAAACTCTTAGGGAATGTTTTTAACGCATCTACCGCATTCCGCGTATGTTCATGCAGCTTTTTTTTCGAATTTTCCAAACCTCTTCTTGATATATATGTTGATTTATTGTTTTTTTCATCACTGTTCTTGGGTTTACCGGTGAGCGGATTTATTTTTGTCCTGTCGATTATATCATCCCTCAGCTGGAATGCTATTCCAAGATGCATCGTATAATCGTCAAGATGCTTTAATTTTCTTTTACCGCACCCGGATAAAATCGCCGCAGAGAGCACTGATGCTTTGAACAGTGCGCCAGTCTTCAATGCATACATATGCATTATCTCCCTGACGGTTGCACAAGAGTTGATATCAAGTACCTGACCGCCTACCATTCCTGAGCTGCCGCTTGCTTTTGCTATCTCATACATTGCGCGAATATCGTTTTTGCTTACGGAGTTTTTCAGCATTGTTTCAAATGCCATATTCAAAAGGGTATCACCTGTCAGTATTGCCATCGCTTCCCCGAATACCTTGTGGCTTGTGAGTTTACCTCTTCTGTAATCGTCATTGTCCATCGCAGGAAGGTCATCATGGATTAGTGAATATGTATGTATCATCTCCAAAGATGATGCGAACGCTGTCTCTTTGTCACAGATTGTCTTTTCGAAAGCCTCAAGAGTCATTAAAAACAATGCCGGCCTTATCCTCTTGCCGCCTGCATTGATACTGTATGCGCATGCCTCCTTAAGATCCTTTGGAGCATCGTAACCATCGATCACATTATTAATATACTCTGTGACCATAGTATTATACTCTTGAAGTCTGCTTTCTATTATCCCGTTCATCACTTATCCTCTTCATTGATCCCGGAATCCACAACGGTCATCTTTTCCCTTGCTTTATCAAGTTTCTCATTGAGCATTTTGATAATGACATTGCCTTCAGTATATACTTTCACGGCTTCTTCAAGAAGCAGTTCGCCTTTTTCCAAAAGCTCGACCTTTTTTTCCAGTTCCTTATACAATTCGTTGAAATTCTTTTCACTCATTTAATATGCCTTTTCAACAACACTCTGTATGCTGCCCTTTCCCGTCTCCGTATATATCATTGTTCCTTTCGAAACCATTGAACTCCTTGTTATCACATGACCATAACTGTCTGTTGTTATACTGTAACCTCTTTTTAATACATTCATAGGACAAAGGGCTTCAAGCCTTTTGCTCATATTATCATATTGCGATATCCTGTGGTCCAAATATGTATGCCCAGCCGTTATTAATCTTGAAGCCATATTATCGAGGTTCATGACGAGAATATTTGTGTATTCCTCCGGTCTTTTCATAACCGGCCTGTTCTGGATATTCTTTACTTTTTCATATAAGGAGGTAATAAGCTTCCTGTATCCGCTGTCAAGCATATCCTTTTGTATCGCGATATCCTTTTTAAGTGAGACCTTGTCAGGCAATACGAGTTCGGCTGCTGCAGATGGTGTCGGAGCACGAAGATCGCTGACAAAATCAGCTATCGTAAAATCCACTTCATGGCCGATCGCCGATATTATAGGTATTTCGCTCTTAAAAATCGCATATGCCAGTTCCTCTTCATTAAAAGGCCACAGATCCTCTGCAGATCCGCCGCCTCTTGCTATTATTATGACATCAACATTATTATGCCCGTTAAAGTATTCGATACCTTTTATTATAGTTTTATGCGCATCTTTACCCTGCACCTGTGAAGGATATAGTATGATGCTGTAGTTGTCAAAACGCCTGCCAAGCACGTTCCTTATATCCTGAAGCACCGCGCCTGTTTTTGATGTGATTACGCCGATTGTCTCCGGCAAATAAGGTATCGGTTTCTTATGAGTATTATCAAATAAACCTTCAGCCAGCAGTTTCGCCTTAAGCTCTTCGAACTTCACAAACAGATCGCCTGCTCCTGATTTCAACATAGCCGTGACTATGATCTGACACTGCCCGCTTTTTTCATAAAAAGACAGGTATCCGAATACGCATACCTTGATCCCGTCTTCAGGTTTGAATTTAAGATTTTTCGTGCTTCCCGCAAACATGACGCACCTTATGGATGAATCTTTATCCTTTATAGAAAAATATATATGTCCTGAATAGTGAAGAGTACAGTTCGAAATCTCTCCTTCGACCGTAAGATTTTCAAGTATATCGTCAGAGGCTATCAGATTTTTGATATATTCATTTAACTGCGAAACTGATAACGCCTTTTCCATTAATCCTCTCCGTTATGGATATTAGCCAACACGGCATTGATATATTTTCCGGCATCCTCATCACCATAAGTCTTGGCCAGTTCAACTGCTTCATTGATGGCAACAGACTTAGGTACATCAGCTACATTCATTATCTCGTAATATGCCAGCCTCATTATGGCCAGCTCAACTTTCGGCAATCTTTCTACAGTCCATTTTTTTGCCAGATATTTTGATAATTCCTTATCTATATCCATAGAATTGGCATGTATATACAGGACAGCATCACGGATATATTGCTGCGCTTCCTCATCTATATCATTATCGAGAAAGTATTGATCCGTCTGTTCCTTCACATCGTCGTTATTGATTTGTACCTGGTAAACAAGCTTGAAAGCGTGTTCCCTTGATTTTCTTCTTCCCATAGCATCACATTCTAACTTATTTCAGCAATACCGTCAACAAAAACTCTTACCTGCTTCAGTTCTATTCCTGTTCCTGTCTGTATTTTCTCTTTCACTTTTGCCTGGATCTCGGATGAAAGCTGAGGTATCAGTACGGTAGGCAGTACCTTGACATAAATATCCATGCTGACATCATTTTCCTTCATTATCACTTTTGCTCTTATATCCGATACTTTTTCATATTGCTTGACTTCCATTATCGCTAAAGCTTCAAGTGAATAAACAGCTATGCTTATCTGTCCGGCTCCGTTATTTATTGTGACCGATTCAGTGACTTTCTCATCCTTTTCAAACAGTGATATGATAAAAAACACATCAAGGGCAAGTATTAGCATGACAACAAGAAACAATATGCCCCGGTTTAAAGAAAAAAAACCGGCATCTACGAAATCTTCAAATGCTTTTTCAAATTGCAGAGGAGCTAGGGTCGCAAATGCTGTAACAACGCACATGATCACGACCAGAACGATATTTATGCCAATCACCAGTTTTCTGGCCTTTTTAATTACCTTCATTCCAACTCCTCCTTGTTTCTGAATATATTGACTCCCTGAACATGTATATTCACTTCAATGACTTTACTTCCTGTCATCTTTTCAACCATGGATTTCACTTTCTCCTGTATACTCCAGGCAACATCAGGTATTCTTACGCCAAGTTCGACAATAACGTAAATATTAACGTGTATACCTTGTTCATCTGTCTCGATTTTTACACCTTTTGATAGATTTCTTATGCCCAGTGCCTGCGCTATCTCTCCTGTGATTCCTCCGCTCATGGCATAGACCCCGTCTTCCTCCATCGCGGCGATACCTGCGAGTATAGCAATGACCTCATTGGTCACTTTCAGTTCACCCAAATCAGTCGAAAGACCGTTGAATTTAACTGCATCCTCACTCATCAGTTTTACCTCTTATGTTATTATATGTTTTATGAAAAGATAATTCAACATTTCTGTTGATCGCAGGCATCTTATTCTCTGTATGCAGGTTTTGGAAATCCCGGGGAGAAGCAGTTCGTATCCATATCACTTACGCCAAAAACATCTACGATATGCTTTTCACATATCCGCTTAAGTAATCCGGCATCCGAAATGACCCTTGCATTTATTATTATATTTGCTTCGCTGTGATCGTTTGCCATAAGTGAATTTACAGATATCTCTTCGAAATTATCTGTTATGCTTGCTTTGAAGTGATCTCCTTCAGCAACTGCATAGCATTTCATGTGCGCTATAGAACATCCCTTTTCAATGAATTCCTTCCTGACATCATCCATATATCTTTGCATCAGGAAATTGAAATCGACCGGTTTTTCGTATTGGACGAATATGCCTGTATTGAACCATCCCATTTTTGCTTCAGCTGCTCCGTATATACCATAATCCACATCGATCCTGCCCCTGTCGGTGAATGCCTGCATCAGCAGGGTTACCTTGAGTCCATCTATCCCTGTTCCGATAGAAGCTGATATGCCTCTCACATCAACGCCTTTATACTTTTTACTGAGATATCCGATAAGCATATCCTTTTCCACTTCAGTTATAGTATCACATTTATTAAGCAGTATTATATTTGCTTCTTCGAGTTGTTTTGAAAACAGATATGTCACTTCCGTATTGAATTTCGGTTCTGCATCGCACTGCATAAGAAGCTTCACCCTCTTTGGATCTGCCATTACCGCAAGCGGTGCAAGTATGAATTTATCATTGAAAACCGGCAGCATTTTGTTTCTGTTATTTAAGAAAGGCCTAAACACGGTTGACACAAGATCAGTGCACGATCCTACAGGTTCAAGTAACAGAATGTCTGCAACATTTTTCTTACCATGTTCCACCACCCTGTCCATAAGATCGCCGAATCTGCAGCAGAAACAGCCTCCCTCTACTGAAAGCACATCCAGACCCTGGGATATAAGGTATTCCTTATCAACGAGCTGGCTCCCCTGATCATTTGCCACGATACCTACCCTATACCCGTCTTTGATATATTTCTTTGCCAATTCAAGGATGACAGTTGTCTTACCGGATCCTAAAAATCCCCCAATTATAGCGATAATTGTTTTATCCATTTTATCTCCGTATTTCTATGTATTCCTTAAGCTGCCTTCTATGCAGTACATTCCCGCATGAAACCTGCTCATCGTTTATGATCACAGCAGGCAGTTTTTCCATTACCAGTCCGGGTGTTTTACACAGTTCCTCAGTTCTTTCAAGTATTACAACGGAAAAATCCACATCATTGTAATTTGCACTGATCTTTTCAAACAATCCTACCATCAGATCGCTTGTGATCATACATGCCTGACATGGATTTTTCATTGTTATCAGCTTGACGACCATTTATTTTTTCTCTTCTATGGCTCTTTCTATCGCTGCTTTCAATTCCTGTATGCTTGGCACTATACTGACATATGAGATCCTGCCGTCTATTACGATCGTAGGAACATTCGTCACTCCAAGCTTCATCATACATACGACAGACTCTTTCAATTTGATGCTGTGTTCTATATACTGCACCTTGTCTGACAATCCGTCACAGGCTTGTTTTACAGCTTCCATCATATACTGACATGCTGCGCATGACGCTGAATCCAGCGTTATAACATCGATAATGACTTTCTTTTCATGTGCATAATCAGGAAGGTCATATTTTATACCTGCAAGGATGCTTTCGCCTGTAACCGATTTTGCTATGTTACCATGCACGGTATTGCTTATGGCAAGAACATTTTCCTTAGGTGTCGCATATGGCATATCACAACCCGGAGATAAGATATATCCTTTTTTGCCACCAATTGCCATACAGTTCAGTGCATCGTTTATATTATCCTGAGGTGTACCAAAAAGCATAGTCACGGTAAGCTTTATATTTCCGCCTACTGATACATTATTCTTATGGCATATGTCTATAACATAATCAAGAGGAATGTTTTCATCGATGGACAGATTGTCACATCCCGATTTGCTCATCACTTCGATATTTCTCTTAGCGTCACCGCATACAAACAATGAACAGAGCTTCCCCTTATTTCTGATATGCGAGAAAATGTCGGATACAGGATCCGTAATGAATTCAAGGAAACTGTCAGGTGAGATCTGGCTCGTCATGGGATCCACGACTGCTATGACATCGCATCCTGCATCCATATACATATCAGCTGTTGCGATGCATACCTTTTTACAGAATTCCATGACTTCTTTTATATGGTCAGGATCATCTATCATCTCGTAAAATATCTCAGTTCCCATAAGATGAAGAGCTAATGTGAAGGGTCCTGTTATAAGTCCGTACATAGCTGTATTATCCCCAAGATCCCTGCACAATTCCTTTGTGGCAGCCATTACAAGAGGGTATCTTCCGTCCTTTACGGTAGGTACTTTGAGATCGCTCAGTTTAACGCCTTCTTCAAGAGGATGTGTAGCTACTGACGGAGGATTATCATTGGCATATCTGAGCTGGCAGCCTAATGCTTCAGCCTCAAGCTGAAGATCGAACAGAACTGGTATACCGTCCGGTTCATAAAGCTCATGTGCCTTTTTTACTCCCTGTACTATCAGGTCCCTGCTCTTAAAAAACTGCTCTGCTGTGACACCGTCTAAAAGAGATGCGGCGTGACAGCCTATAAACGGGACCCACGGGGTCCTTTCTGTTTCTTTATTCAGTATTGCATCAAGTACTAACTGCTTCCTGTTCATATGCTTGTTTCCTTTCATGATCGCTTAAGTGATTTTAGCCATACGAGCAAATACATTATCTCATGTCATACAGCAAAAGCTCATACTTAGTATCACCTAAATAATACTCTTTGTATAGTATAAATCCGTTCTTAATATATAACTTTTTTGCTGTAATATTTTCAGCATCGACAAGAACGGTCGCTTCATGATATTTTTTTCTTTTCATCTCATCAGTAGCGTACTTTAAAAGTGCGGATCCTATACCCTTGTTCCTGTATCCATCTTTGATAAGCAGACCTGATATATACGCCCGCTCATCCCTGACTGTCGCATATTCATCTTTGGATATGTACGTGACTGTTATATCACCTAAGATCCGCCCTTCAAAAACTGCAACATAACAGCTGTCCGTACCGTTTTTGATCCTGTTATATCTGTCTTTAATAGGATGGCTGTTTTTTCTCCCCGTCCTCAGATCATATAACATATCAAAATCACTAAGCTGCAGTTCACAGTATTTTATTTCCATCAGATTACCAGCATTTCCTTATTTGAATGATTTAATGGTATCGCTCCTGTCTCAGTGACTATGACCGTATTTTCGATCCTTACTCCTCCCAGATCACTCACATATATTCCCGGTTCGACAGTGACAGCCATGTTACTCATCAATACAGCCGTGCTTTTTGTTGACAGCCGCGGTTCCTCATGTATAAGAAGGCCTACTCCATGCCCTGTGCTGTGGCCAAAGCAGCTGCCATACCCTTCTTTGGTTATGATATCCCTTGCTACTTTATCTGCTTCGAATCCTGTCACTCCGGCTTTGATATAGTCCTGCGCTTCTTTCTGAGCCCTGTATACTATCTTGTATATCTTTTCCATTTCAGCAATTGGATGCCCCATAAAAAATGTTCTTGTCATGTCAGAGCAGTATCCCATATAGTTGGCACCGAAATCCAATGTTACGGTATCATGGTTTTCTATTATCTTACTGCTCGGTTCTCCGTGAGGCATACTGGTTTTTTTACCGCTTATAGCTATGGTATCGAATGAAGGATATGATGAACCATTCTTCTTCATCACATATTCGAGCTCTGCCGCAACTTCCATTTCCGTCATGCCTACTTTGATCACTTTTAAAATATGCGTGAAAGCCATATCCGCTATCGAAGCGGCTTTCTGCATTTTTTCTATTTCACCTTCATCCTTTAAAGACCTGATGCGTAGAAGATCCTCAGCAACATCGACATATACCGCTTCATCGAATGCCTTCTGAAGATTCTGAAAATATGCCACAGGTGCCGCGCCTTCATAACCTATTCTAAGACCTTTTTGAGGATAGATGCCTTGAAACATTTCGACTATGCTTTTCGCACCGTTTTCGAGAAGTACTATTTTATAGCCGCGTTTCTTTAACTCCTGACAAACCTCGATATATCGGAAATCTGTACCGAAATACGCATTGTCCCTTGTCAGAGTCAATATACTATCCATACCGGAAAAATCAGACAGATATCTCTGGTTTTCCCTGGATGTAATTACAACCCCGGCAAGATTTTTCACAGCCATTATTTTTCTTAATTCAGTTATTCTTTTATCTATCATACAAAGTCTCCTCCAATGCTTATTTTTTCAATTGATCATAATACATATCCCGGCATCTCAAAGCATCAGCTGCCATTGAGCCGTCTGATTCACATATTATCACGGGTTCCATTTTGTGTTTTATAAGGACAGGTACGAATCTGATGAAGTAAGGGCCGAATTCCGTATCCTCGAATGTAAGATGCTTTTTCTCGCCGCCTGCAGTATATTCTATCTGACTGAAGTGTATATGCATCATTCTCGTACGTTCGGTCCCTATGCCGTTTTCCATATGCATGATGACTTTTTCGAAATCCTCTGTTGTTTTAAGACTTCCGTGCGTACGTGCGTTGAGATGTCCGAAATCGACAGTAGGCAATATCCTTTCATCGTTCCTGCACAAATATATGACCTCGTCAAGATCGCCGAGCTGGTTTATTTTACCCATGACCTCAGGGCAGAATCTGACTGACTCATCATTGATCTCATCTAGAAAATCCTTTAGGAACAGGTGCGCTCTTTTCGTAGCATTTTCTCTCGTATCCCCCATGAATGAACCCGGATGCACGCATACCCTTGTGGCTCCAAGCATTTTAGCGGCTTCATATGATTTCTGCATATGCATTTTTGAACTTATGACTTTATCCGGTTCAAGAGTCGCCATATTTATAAAATATGGAGCGTGCAGGGAAAGCTGTATGTGGTATTTAACAGCTTCTTTCTGTATCTGTGATGCAGCTGAACTTCCGATCATGACACCTCTGCCGCACTGGTATTCGTATGCCTCCAGGCCTTTCTTCGAAAGCCATTCCATTGCCTGGAATGTGCTTTTATATCCCTCATCATAAAATGATGTTTCGTTCCCTGCCGGTCCGAATCGTATCATATCGCCTTGATCTCCCTTCCATATTTTTCTATTATGATCCTTTCAAATATCCTCCGAAACCTTATATCCGCTGATTCTTTTTCATTCAGGATACTGGTCAGTATAGTGAGAAAACCTGCTTTTTTTCCGCCTTTTATATCAGTAAATAACTGATCCCCTATCATAACACAGCTGCCACCTGGTAATCCTAACAGGACCATAGCCTTTATATATCCTTTTTTTAAGGGTTTAAACGCCATATGTACATATTCCACATCAAGTTTTAATGCTACTTCAACTGTCCTTCTTCTTACTGCATTTGATAATATGCATATTCTGAATCCCTTTTCCTTCAAGGAACTTATAAGGGCAATGGTTTCATCTTTTACATCAGTGGTATTCATTTCGGTAAGAGTATTGTCTATATCGAAACACAGGCCTCTATAACCCATATCATATAGGGTATCATAATCGATTTTTAATATGCTTTCAGACATATAATCAGGTAAAAATCTGTACATCGTCCTGCCTTAAAAAATAATCGCAATTATATTTGTAATTGCATTTCTATTTTAGTATAATATACTGAAAATAAGTCTAAGGCAAGGATATGAATATGAATATTTCTGTTACGTTAACAAAAAATCCTAAAGTAAGGCCCGATGAATCGAAACTGGCATTCGGGAAAAATTTCTCTGACCACATGTTTATAATGGATTATTCGAAGGATAAGGGCTGGCATGACGCCAGGATAGTACCGTACGGACCTTTATCATTGGAACCCTCTACTAATGTACTGCACTATGGGCAGGGTGTATTTGAAGGTCTTAAAGCCTACAGGACGAAAGAAAACAAAATACTTCTCTTCAGACCTTCCGAGAATGCGAAAAGAATGCAGTCATCCTGTGAAAGGCTCTGTATCCCGCAGATCCCTGAAGATGATATAGTGCAGGCGATAATCGAGACCGTGAAAGTCGATCAGGACTGGGTGCCAAGGGCTCCCGGAGCTTCCCTGTATATCCGTCCTTTCATTATATCAACAGATCCGTTCTTAGGAGTACATCCTTCAGCTACATATATGTTTATCATAATATTGAGCCCGTCAGGAGCTTATTATCCGACCGGTATCAACCCTACAAGCATCTATGTCGAGGATTTTTATAAAAGAGCTTCAAAAGGCGGAATGGGACATGTAAAGACAATGGGTAATTATGCTGCAAGCCTTATCGCTCAGGAAAAAGCCCTGAATCTGAATTGCATCCAGACATTATGGCTGGATGCACATGACAGCAAATACATTGAGGAAGTAGGCGCAATGAATGTTTTCTTTGTCATAGACCATAAGGTGGTGACTCCTGCACTTTCAGGAAGCATCCTGCCTGGGATAACCAGAAAAAGCACTCTGGAAATAGCGAAGTCATTAGGTTATGAAGTTGACGAAAAAAAGATATCGATAGATGATGTGATCGAAGCCCTCAAGGAAAACAGGATGCAGGAATGTTTCGGGACAGGGACAGCTGCAGTCATTTCTCCTGTCGGTGAACTCATTTACAAAGACAAAAAATATACCATAAACAACAACATGATAGGATCAGTTTCTCAGAAACTTTATGACACACTGACAGGCACACAGTATGGCAGGCTTGCCGATAAGTTCAACTGGATGGTGGAAGTAGAGTAACAGATCTATCCGATAACGACCGGTTGATATATAAACAAAAATCCGTTTTCACGGATTTTTTTGTTTACTATGATTTTAGCGGTAATGATGCTTACTCGCCTTCAACATTGATGACGACAGCTTTTCCCGTAACATATTCCTGTACTTTGTTTATCAGCAGATTGGCCTGGATGGAATCTTCTTCATATGCTTCAAGCAATTCATCAACAGTTTCATATCCGTAATAGGAAGCGTAGTTTTCATATCCTGCCTGTATCTCCTCTTCGGTCAGTGAAAGATCCTCAAGTTCGGCGATCGATTGCGAGATCATTTCCTGCATAACATATTCCTGATTCTGTGCAAGATTCCATGCATCGAATTCTTCTTCAGTCTGGTCAAGTGCGGCTACGGTAAATTCATTGAAAGTTGCATATCCGTAATATGTCTGATAATATTCATAATATTCTCTTACGGTATCGATCTTTTCCTGTAGGCTGTCGGGATAATTAATAAGTACCGTTTCTGCAATGATCTTTTCCCATACTGCGTTATTAAGCTTGTATTGGTATAATTCATCTTTAATATATGATTCATATTCAGCTGTTGTTGTATAAGACAGGGACAGGCTTATAACAAATTCATCCGTAAATTCCGGAGCGACCGCTCTTGTGATATAGTTCACAGTAACAGTAAATACCGCATTTTTTCCTGCAAGATCAGACAGATTACCATCTGAATCTGCGTAATTAGTCGGGAACGTCAGTTCTAGTGAGACAGTGTCGCCTACCTGTACGCCTATAAGCCCATCTTCAAATCCGTCAATAAATGAACCGGAACCTATTTCAAGATCAGAATCCGTATCCGCTCCGCCAGAAAATGCTTCGCCATCTACAGTACCTACATAATCTATATTCGCTACATCCCCGTCCTGTACTATACCTTCAGTATATTTGACATTCTCAGCATAATCATTAAGTATATATTCTATTTCACCCGCAAGCTCTTCATCTGTTACTGCGATATCAGCATTCTGGATCTGAACGCCTTCGTATTTTGCCAGCGTTATGTATTTGCTGTTTGCATAACTGCCATTACTGCATGCGCCAAGGGACAGTATCATTGAAGCTGTCATTATGATCGTCAGTACTTTACCAATTTTGTTATTCTTCATTTTAATCCAAACCTTTACGTTTATTTTTATTAGATCCTGATTTATCCTATTTTACACCTGTAATGTGAATATATTGTGAAAATTGCCATATCACCCGCCAAAACAATAAAATTCTATAGCATCCCAGATCTCTTCTATCCCCTGGCCTGTTTCTGATGATGTTAATATGAAAGGGGTATCCGGGTCTATGCGAAGTTTTTCCACGATCTCTCCTGCTCTTTTCATATACTGCGCTTTAGAAAGCTTATCACACTTGCTGACAGATATGAGAAAAGGTATTTGGGTCTGATTCAAAAAGTCTATCATCTGTATATCATCTTCAGATGGTTCATGACGGATATCGAGAAGCTGTATGACGATCTTTATGTTTTTTCTTTTCTGCATGAATTCTTCAGCAAGACCGCTGTATGAGCTTCTTTTTTCCTTTGATACCTTTGCGAATCCATAACCGGGAAGATCTACAAAACGCATATTGCCATTGAGCAAAAAGAAATTCAGCATCCTGGTCTTACCCGGAGTATTCCCCACATATGCAAGTTTTTTCTTATTGCATAAAGCATTTATAAGACTGGATTTCCCAACATTTGATTTACCTGAAAATACCGCTTCAGGAAGATCATCAGCCGGACACTGCTCCATATCGACCGCACTGGTCACGTATTCAGAATTCTTTACTAACAATTTACCGCTCCTTATTTTCACTATTATATACTAATCTTTAGAAATTAAAAAGCAGATGCTATCTGCTTTCTAATAATATTCATATGAATGCGGCGTTATTCCGTCATCTTAATATTCTTTTGCAGTATTGTTGCATCCGAGAACATGGATAAGCTTATGTTTTACGATATTCTTAATATTCTCTCTTCCGGGAGCTAAATACTGTCTTGGGTCGAAATGATCAGGATATAACGAGAAGTGCTCCCTTATTGCAGCAGTCATGGCGAGTCTGAGATCTGAGTCGATGTTTATCTTGCATACAGCCATGCCAGCAGCTTTTCTGAGCATTTCCTCAGGAACTCCCTGTGCTCCGGCCATCTTCCCGCCGTACTTGTTGATCGTGTCAACAAATTCTGGAATGACTGACGATGCTCCGTGAAGAACTATCGGGAACCCGGGAAGTCTTTTCTGAACTTCCTCAAGTATGTCAAATCTCAGCATTGGCGTTCCTGCAAATTTATATGCGCCATGGCTTGTTCCGATAGCGATCGCAAGAGAATCAACATTGGTCTTTGCAACAAACTCCTCTACCTGGTCGGGATCTGTATATGATGAATCTTCCTTTTTTACATTGACTGCATCTTCAACACCTGCAAGCCTGCCAAGTTCAGCTTCAACAACAACTCCCTTATCATGGGCATATTCTACAACTCTTCTTGTCTCTCTGATGTTTTCTTCAAATGTATAGTGTGATCCGTCTATCATGACAGATGTGAATCCGCCGTCTATGCATGATTTGCAGACGTCGAATCCATCGCCGTGGTCAAGATGCAGGCATATAGGCAGACCTGTGTCAAGAACGGCAGCTTCTACAAGTTTCATAAGATAAACATGCTTCGCATATTTTCTTGCTCCGGCTGAAACCTGAAGTATCAGCGGCGCATCAACTTCTTTAGCCGCATCAACTATTCCTTGTATGATCTCCATATTGTTTACATTGAAAGCACCGATGGCATAGCCACCCTTGTATGCTTTTTCGAACATTACCTTTGATGTGATAAGTGCCATGATATATCTCCTTTTTTAACTATATATTTTTATTTACCAATACTTTATTCAATTTAGCAAATTTCGGCAGTCCGTCTTCAAGAGGCATATTGCTTGGTCCCTGTATAAGAGGAAGCGCATAATCAACGAATTCTTTCTTAAGAAAGTTTCTTTCCTCGTTGAGCCATTCCATAGGAACAGTCTTCTCAGTGTTTGCAGCCGCAGAAAGCTCGATAAGTTTTGTGCTGCACACATATTGTCCATTCCTGTATGATCTTTCGAATGCTACCATATAGTCTGTTTTACCGCTGACAGCAGCTTTAACAGCTTCCTGACCTGCCAGGAAGGCTTCATTTATATCTGTAAGCGATCCCACATGGGATCCGCAGCGCTGCATAAGGCTGAATTCTATAGATCTTACTTTGCATTTGAAAGCATCTTTTACTATGTCACCAAGTACAGAAGCTGCACCGCCAAGTTGTGCATGTCCGAAAGCATCCTTTGCCAATGATGACTGCGACATCTCTGCAATATACTTGCCTTCAGCGTTCTTGCATCCTTCCGATACAGCTACGATGACTTTTTTATCTGTTTTGCTGTCATATACTTTTTTAACATCATAGAGGAACTTTTCGATCGTGAACGGGACTTCAGGAAGATAAATAAGGTCCGGACCTGCTCCTTTGTATGCTGCAAGCACGCTTGCAGCAGTAAGCCATCCGGCATTCCTTCCCATTATCTCTATTATCGTTATCATGGGCGTATCATATACATTCGCATCCTGATATATTTCCATTATAGTCGTAGCAACATATTTTGCCGCTGATCCGTATCCCGGGCAGTGATCTGTTCCTGAAAGGTCATTATCTATCGTCTTTGGAACACCGATGACTCTGCATTCATAACCGGATCTTGCCATGTATTTGCTTATCTTATTGCACGTATCCATGGAGTCATTCCCGCCGTTATAGAAGAAATACCTAATATTGTACTTTTTGAATACCTCAAGAAGCCTCTTGTAGTCCGTATCTTCTACATCAGCGTCTTTCAGTTTATATCTCACTGATCCTAATGCTGAAGAAGGAGTTGTCTTTAAAAGATCAAGCTGTTCCTGAGTTTCCTTAGACATATCATAGAATTCCTCTGTCAGGATCCCTCTTATGCCATGTGCCGCTCCATATACCGCGGTAATGCTTTTTTCTTTAAGCGCCTGCTGAAAAACTCCCGATGCGCTTGCATTTATTACTGCTGTTGGACCGCCTGACTGTCCGAACATTGCAGCTCCTTTTAATGACGCCATCTGAACACCTCCGTGACTAAAATATCTAAGATATAATAACATATCGATACTTGGAATTCAACACAATAGTTATGCCGCAGTCACTTTTATGATCGCATATACAGCCAGACAAACTAAAAGACATATCGCTATTATCTCCCTTACGTTCTCTGATTTGGTCATTTCCTTTTTGAAAATAAGCATCGCGGCTGATATACAGATACCAAGTATCGCCAATCCAAGTAACAGATAGTTATTATATATTTCATTATTTATGAACGCGCTGGCAATGAAATAGACAATGATCAAAACCCAGTCAATGACATTCCTTTTATTTATCGCACCATTCATGTGAATAACCTGTCCTTGTATTTATCCAACTGGAAAAGAAGCAGATAACCCAATCCGCAGCATGATATGATCTGTCCAAGCCCGACAGAAGCTACTGCGACCCAATAATCCATACCATAATATATTTTAAGTATATATCCTACTACAAACATGTTTATTATTACCGGAGGCCATGGAGCAAGAAATTTATTTTTTAATGCATGTGTGAGTGAAGCTGCCAATAATGTTGCAAGCGAACCGAACACTATATCAAGTATCCCGGCTCCGCCGATCATGTTCGACAGCAGGCATCCTATGAACAACCCATATATTGCTGAAGGAGTGAAATATGGAAGTATGGTAAGCGCTTCGGCAATACGGACTTGCACCGGGCCAAAACTGATCGGCATGAACATAAGCGTAAGGGCACAGTATATAGCCGCTATCAATGCCGGCATTATGACGTATTTTTTTAGCATTTACCCACTTCCCTCTCTCGTAAAAAGTATATCACAGCGGGATTAAAATGTGAACTTTTTATTAATTCCTTCGTCTAATGCCTGATGCTGAATGATGAAAATTGTAGTATTTATTCATTTAATATCTGAATAATTATTCTTTTTCACATAAACACCGCATACTTGGCTTGATAATGTAAACATTGTGTGAACATTACTAAATCATTTGATTATGTGATAAAATAGCAGCATTAAAGCATTTACAATGCAAGGAGAATTTATGGAGAATCTAATTTCACTTTTTAAGGCCATTGACATTTCCGGGAAACTGGTGATAGTCACAATAGTAATAGTTTTCATAGCAGCTTTTGTTATCAACCTGCTGATAAGATCCCAATATGCGAAAATAAGCAGACAGATCAACAACCGTCAGAACAGACGCGCAGGCACATTCAAGAATGATATGCTCAACGAGATCGTTCAAGACTATAAAGTTGCTGGCGAAATAAATAATAATAATGTAAACACTCAGGCAATAGTTGAAAAGAATTTCACCGATCACATGAAGTTGTGCTCGTATGGCGAGATCTTCGTACGGAAAAGCCAGTCGATCATGGTCACATTAGGCCTTTTAGGTACATTCGTAGGTCTTACGATCTCTGTTAGCGAACTTGTAAATGTTCTGCTTCAGGATATAGGGTCTGCAAGCCTTGACTGGAATGAGATACTTACCAGACTTGCCGGAGCCGCAAAAGGAATGGGAGCTGCGTTTTCAACAAGCCTTGTAGGTTTGGTCGGATCAGTTTTCCTGAACTTCAGCCTTATCATATTTGACTGCGAAGAAGAAAAACGTTCGCTTATGATAGATATCGAAGAGTATCTTGATAACAGCATCGCAGTCCTCATCGCTAAGGATAAAGAAACTGAATACACGATGATGAACCGTATTTTAAAAGATACATTCACTGATTTCGGTCTCAAAATTGAAGAGTCATTGAAGAAGACTGTCGAGTCATTCGGCGACAAACTGACCAATGTGGTCATGGATGTTTCAGTTTCCTCACAGGCTCTCGATAATACCGTTGAGAGATTTGATTCTGCAATAAGCACATTGGCGGTAGCCATGAAGGATATGTCTGACTTCAACCTTAACCTTAAGGAAAATGTCAGTAAAATGGATGTCTCCTTCATACAGATGAGCGAATCGCTATCAGATTCAGCAAATCTCATAATGAAAAATTACGATGCTATCCGCGGATTCTCAGAGGACGTCAAAGATGCTGCAAATCAGATGGCTTCAAATAATAAGGAAACTATTGATGAGCTATCAACTCTTACAGGCCAGATCGACAGAGCAGTCACCTCGCTAAGTGACCTGTCATCAGCATTGAAGGTATCTTCGGATGCTAATGCAGCAACTGTACTGGATATGAGCGATTCATTCAAACAGGCTATCATCTCGACAACAGGTGAAATAGGCGATCTCAGCGAAAAGCTTAAGAATGCTTTTGCAGAAGCCTTACAAGAAAGCAGCGAGATAATTGCATCCAAGACTTCAGCGACAATGGAGAAATCCGTTGCAACAGTATTACAGATGAGCGAAGCTTTCAATAACAATCAGAAGATCCTTGCACAAACCATAGTAGCGTTACCTGAACAGACGATGATCTACAACAAATCAGCGGCAGGAAAAATACAGAAGAAACTTGATGACATTGAAAAAGCAATCAAAAATGACTGACAGATGATAAAAGAGGTGAATTGATTTGAAACAAAGAGTAAGTTATATGAAAAGAAGTGAACCGGAAAATTACTGGCCATCTTTTGCGGATGTAATGTCCACAATGGTGCTCATAATGCTGTTTCTTGTTTTGATCGTTTTCATAAAAAACATAATAATATCGATCAACCTGGATGAGCAGGAAGCGACTAATATTGCAACGGGAACTCAGCTGGAAACCACGAGGAACGATCTTGCAGCCAAGGAGCTTGCTCTTCTTGAAACTGAACAGGAGCTTGAAGAACAGCGTTCGATACTTATAATGCTGGAAAACTCGCTTGAGGCCAAAGGGATCGAGCTTATAAACCTTGAAACAGAGCTGGAAGCCAAACAGGAGGCATTGAATATGTCTGAAGCGGAAGCGACAAATCTTGAGAACCTGATCATAATATTGGGACAGCAACAGGCTGAACTGGAAGCTCAGAAATCAGAACTTCTGGGACTGATAGCTTTAAACACTATTGAACTTGAATCCATGAGAGATCAGCTGCAGACAGTTGCCGTATTACAGGCGACCATATTCGAAACCGTAAAGGCAGCTATAGATAAAGCCTTAGGTCCGGGCAAGGTCTCTATTACTGATGACGCCAATTTGCAGATAAACGAAGCGGTTTTATTTGAAACAAAAAGTTGGGTAATCAATCCAAGCGCATATGCTCTTCTGGATAAACTTGCTGCAGCATTTGAAGATATTATCGATGAATCGGGATCATATATAGAATCAATAGTAGTTGAAGGTCATGCAAGTGCAGATGGAGATTATTATGAAAATCTTATGTACTCATCAAATAGAGCAGAAGCGGTTCTTGCATATCTTATGAAAAGCAATCCTGATCTTGAGACCAAATACCAGAAGTATTTCGGAGCAATGGCCTATTCTGAATCACGACCGATATCAATTATCCTTTCTCAGAACAGACGTATAGAATTCTCTATAATATTGAAGGATGACAATGCAGGGCAGATCATACAGGATTATCTTGATAAGGCTGAATAGGAGCATCATGGCAAAGAACGAATTCAAAGATCTGAAGTTATATTATTCATACTCAGGCATATGTCTTAGAGATGGTGACTATATCGAAGCTGAGAAAGGTTTCAAATACCTGCTGGAGCATGGCATCGAACCGCAGAAATCAGCGATGGGTCTTATAACCTCTTATGCCTGTTCGACCAAATATCCGGCTGCGTTGAAGGCATACGAAAAGTATAAGGAATACCTTACCGGATCGGATACCAACAGGGACATGTTCGTTGAGATGATTACCGGTCATCTTATGAGGGAGACAAGCCTTCTCAAGAAGTATGTAAGAGGGTATGTTTCCGGCTTCAAAATGGCAGGTAAAATGAAAAAGACAAACGAGATATATCTGGGCAATAAAAAGAATCTTCTTGCTCAGATCCTGCTTTCCTATTGGTATGCAGTGCTTGGGAAACGTCCATATAATTCTGAGGAAATGCTTAAACAGTGTCTGGAATACAAAGCACTGGATAATGAATTCCGCTGGAAACTACTGGAAAAGCTTTCTGTTACCGACAAGACCCTGATGGAAGACACATCCATAGCCTCACTGTTTACAAAGATACCGAGGTTTGTTGACCGCGACTATATCAACCTGCTTCTTTTTACATCACTGTGTAATAGCGATCTGGCTGAAGCAAGAGACAAGATAGAGGTCCAGAGGATGAACGGAGTGGAACTGACAAACGATGTTCTCTGGAATTATATTGAACTGTGCGTTGATAAAGGCGATATCGATGATCTTGCCGTGAGTTTTGCAAAAAGACTGTTTGCCAAAGGATGGGTCGATCCGGTCATAGCTGAGGTGTTCCATTATGCGAAATCAAATCTCACCAAACACAATGTCAGCAATGAATTGAATGCATTGGACCTGTACGGGATATAAAAGATAAACAGATAACTAATCAAGAGAGCTCAGTATTTCAATAAAGGTACTGAGTTGTTTTTCATATGCCAGATTTTCCTCTCCGGGAAAATGTATGAATGATATTTTTGGGTCATCCTTCCCTTTTCTGCTGCTGAGCAATCTGTAAAAAAGGTCGTTGCAGATATATGTGCCTGCACTATACGAATTTGTTACAAAACCAGATGAATAGGCTTTGATATCATATTCCAGTGTGGAAAAATATGCAGCCTCACCTTTCGGATCGATTATCTGATCTTTTCTTATCACTCCTGCATTATCCGCAGTATCAGAATGATCGATATTCACGGCTAATCTTTCTATACTTATTTTCTTTCTCGAATATGCCATACCTGTTGCAATGACGATATCCGGTTTTGACCTGTCTATTTCATCATTCATGACATCAAAACCTTTTTCGTACTCCACAGGTAATATGATCGTATGTATGTCATGCTTACCTATATGGTCCGGTAGTTTTCTGATCAGTTTCTCTGTAATATTCTCATTGAAACCGGCGAATTTCGAAAAACCGGAAACAAGCATCCTCTTCATTTCAAAGGAACCAGTTTCAATGCGTTTTTATAGTAGATTTTATCTTTAACTTCCTGACTCAGATCCAGTGAATCGAGAAGCTCCCTGTGCCTTGTATCGAACCAGTCCCTTGCGTACAGTATCCTGTCCTGATAGGTGTTCATGAACCAAACAGCATTGTCAAGGTCTCTCGTGAATGCATTGCACCCGCTTCCAGCAGACATATCACAATACAGGTTAGGATAATTATCAAGAAGATAAGGTATCATTCCGCCTTTTATAACAGGACCTTTTGGATATGACTGTTTGTCATACAGGTCGTCATTCGAAATATGTGCCCAGAATCCGGGTGCATGTCCAAGGAATATCGTTTCCGGACATTTTTTAAGGACTCTTTCAAATGTATCGATCGCTCCGCCATACCAGAAATTAGGCCATGCATTCGTCCATGCTTTATTGAATTCATAGTCATAATGCATCGTTACCGGAAGTCCCAGTTCGCCTGCGCATCTGAAAAGCCTTATAGCATCGAAGTCGTCATACATCATTCTGACCTTGAGCTCGCCGCATACCTGTACACCGTGTATGTACACGGCAGCTTTAAGATTATTGATCGCATCAGGATCCCGCGGATCCGGACAGTATCCAAGGACGAATCTGTCAGGATGCGCATGCTTATATGCCAATCCTGCCTGAAAAGGAATAGGACCCGGATCCAGAAAAGAGCATAATGCTCCGTTATTGTTTTCGTATTCTTTCCTTGGGCATTCCCAGGACAACAGCCATGTTACATCGATATTATTGTCATCCATATTTTTTATGAATGCATTCATATCGGTTTTATGCCAGTCTGCATGGTTATGAGCGTCAATGATCATGATATTGCTATCCTTCTTTCTGTGCAATATGTAAAATACTATCGTTCTGAAGCTGTTTTATATCAGCTTTTGTGAATTTTATTATATCATCCATTTTTGCCTGATCGAATGGAGTGATCAAAGCGATCGATATCCCATTCTTCATCGCTCTGCCTGTTCTGCCTATACGGTGTACATACTGTTCCTTGTCATCGGGCAGATCAAAGTTGATAACTGCGTCGACATCGTTTATATCCAATCCTCTTGCGGCAACATCAGTAGCTACAAGTATATTGAGTTTTTCCTCTTTGAATGCTCTGATCGTCTTTTCTCTGCCGGCCTGCGACTTGCCGCCGTAGATGCAGTTTACGGAATAACCTTTTTCACGCAGATCCTCATGCAGCCTTCTGACCATGTTCACGGTATTACAGAAACACAGGACTTTGTAGAACTCGTTATTATCCATGATATCTGCAACAGCCTTGATCTTATGCCTTGTTGACTGCAGCATAATGAAATACTGATCGATGTCAGGTTTGTTCTCATTATTTTCCTCAACATTGATCTCAATAGCATCCCTCTGATACAGCCATGATATATCCATTACTCCCATTGACAGGGTAGCTGACAGAAGGGCCAGATTCCTGCGTTTCTTCATTGAGTCAAGTATCTTTGTCACTTCATCAATAAACCCCATATCAAGCATCCTGTCGGCTTCGTCAAGTACCGCAGTTCTTACTTTCGAAATATCTATGGTTTTCCTGTCCATGTGATCCTTGAGCCTACCTGGTGTTGCGACAACTATCTGAGGATGCCTTGCTAAAGCTTTTATCTGATAATCAATAGCTTTACCGCCATAAATGGCTTCTATTCTTACATCAGGCATGAACTGTGACAGCTCTTTAAGATCGTCAGCTATCTGCATGACTAATTCACGTGTAGGCGCAAGTATGAGCGCCTGAACATTTGTCAGAGAATAATCCAGCTGTTCAAGAAGAGGTATCCCAAAAGCAAATGTCTTTCCTGTGCCTGTCGGCGCTTTTGCTATTATATCCTTGTACTCCATCAATGGAGGTATGCTGTCCGTCTGAACGGTGGAAGAAAATACATATTGCTTCTTCTCAAGAGCTTTAAGTATCCCTTCACTTAGATGCAGATCGGAGAATTTTATGCCTGAGTATGCTGCAACCGTCTTGTTCTCAGCTTTATTTTCTACGCTTTTTGCTCTGAATTTAGTCGGTTCCTTATATACATATTCTTTTTCTGTATCATTCGAAAATCTTCTGTTTGTTCCTCTGTTGTTCTTAAAATTAAAACCTTGTTTTCTGTTTCTGTATGTTGCTTTCTTATCTCTTTCCATTTTACCTTCTACTCTTCAATTCTTTTTCAATATCTTCAAGAGTTACACCTTTTTCAACTAATAGAACAAGCAGATGGTAAAGCAGATCGGATACTTCGTAAACCAGTTCGCTTTTACCGTCGTTTTTAGCGGCAATTATGGTTTCCGATGCTTCCTCCCCTACTTTTTTCAATATCTTGTCCAATCCCTTATCAAAAAGGTAACATGTGTATGAGCCCTCTTTCGGGTTGGATTTTCTATCAGCTATTACTCCGTATAATTCATTCAATATTTCATTCATTTTCTTCTAATTCTCCGTTTATATTTATGCTTCTGTAAAAGCATGACCTGTGATTAGTATGGCACGCAGGTCCTGCTGGTTTTACCAGATAAATTACGGCGTCAAGATCACAGTCGACCATGACGTTTATCACTTCCTGTGTATTCCCGCTGGTTTCGCCTTTTATCCATTCGCTTTTTCTTGAGCGTGAATAATAGGTCGCCCGTTTCGTTGAAATCGTTTTGATGATCTGTTCTCTTTTAGCATATGCAAGCATCAACACTTCCAGTGTGTTCGCATCCTGACATATGACAGGTACCAGACCTTCTTCGTCGTATTTAAGCTCTGTCAAATAACAGTCCTTTCATATAATCGCAGCTTATAGCAATACTCTGTTCCATGGGCATATTGTATTTTTCCTGTTCCATTATGCACCATTCGATCACTTCAGAACTCTTAAGTATCGATTTGAAATCTATACAGCCTTTTCCCACTTCCGTATCGTTGCCATCCGGTGTTATATCTTTAAAATGGACCAGTTTCAGTCTGTCTGCATACTTTCTGCAGTACTCGACTGGATCCACTCCGCCTTTTACCGCCCAAAACGTATCTATCTCCAGTATTATGTCTTTTGAAGTGTTCTCTGCAAGAACATCAAAAAGCCTTATACCGTCCGGTCCCTCTACAAATTCAAATGCATGGTTATGATATCCTATCGATATCCCGTATTTCTTTGCGTCAGCACTTGCTATATTGAGATATTCAGCTGCTATTTTCATGCCTTCAACGTTATGGAACTGATCCGACAGATACGGCACCACAACATATTTGTTACCGATTTCCTCATTGTATTCCATGGTTTCCGTAAACTTATCGACTATAGAACTCAGACCTGAATGACTGCCGGCAGCTTCTAGACCCAGATCATTGATATACTTTTTCGTCTCGCCTGCTTCTTTTCCCTGAAAACCGGCAAACTCAACACCGGAATATCCGGCTTGTTTAGCGACATGAAGAGCATGATAAAAATCCTGCTCTGCTATCTCCCTTATCGAATACAACTGTAAAGCTGTTTTCGGCATCCGTTTCTCACCTGTTTTATTATCCATGTTTGCAATGGACATATTACTTATATTATAGATCATCTTATGATATTTTCAACTCCGCTTCCTGTTACATGCGCATGCATTAATGCAAAAGAGATATCTTATACATCATTATGCCTGCTGCACAAGCCGCGTTTAATGATTCCGTCATACCCTGCATAGGTATAGTAAGTGACTTTGATACATATTTTTTAATAGTTCTGTCGATCCCCAATGATTCGTTCCCTACTATGATAGCGCATCTCTTTGACAACCTGACGCTTTCCATGCTTTCACCGTGCATATCCAATGCATATATCTCATACTCAGCCTTCTTGAGAATGCTGAATATATCTTCACCTATTTTCAGGAATGGAACTCTGAATATGGAACCCATGCTTGCCCTTATGGTTTTCTCATTATACAGATCAGCCGTACCCTCCAATGCGAATACGCACCCCATACCGAAAGCTTCTGCACTTCGTATGATCGTGCCTGCATTTTTCGGATCAGATACCCTGTCCAGGATCACGACTGGTTTTGCCTGTAAAATGATATCCAGTATATCCCACTTAAGTGGTTTTGCAAGTGCCAGGATCCCCTCGGGATTGGACATATATGATAACGAATCAAGTATACCGTCTCTTATCAGATATATGTTTTCACAATCAAGTTTATCGACATAAGACATGTTTTTCTGGTAGAAATCATCAGAGACATAAATCTCTGTGATTTCCGCCTTACTTCTAAATGCTTCGTCAACAAGCTTTTTACCATCGACAAAAAAAAGGTTCTCCTGTTCGCGAACCTTTCTTTTATCTAAACTTTTCAGTCGCTTGATCTTTTGATTGTCTTTCGACTCTATGCGGTTCATCTCGATTTTCAGCTTACTTTACCGAATTGATCAGTGATGCAAAACCTGCTGGATCGTTCAAAGCCATATCAGCCAATACTTTTCTGTTTAGTTCGATGCCATTCTTCTTAAGTCCGGTAATAAACGCAGAATATGTCATACCGTTAGCTCTTGATGCAGCATTGATCCTGGCTATCCATAACGTCCTGTAATGACGTTTGTTAGCTTTTCTGGCACCAAAAGCATACGCTAATGATTTCATTACCGCTTCTTTTGCTACCCTGAAATTCTTACTCTTTGCTCCAAAATAGCCTTTTGCCAGTTTTAATACTCTTTTATGTCTTCTGCGGGTTATAACACCGCTTTTTACTCTTGCCATGGTTTATTTCCTCCTTATTTGTATGGGATCAGTTTTTTTATAGTCGCTGCATCTGTTTTTGATGCATATGCTGCATCTCTGTTGTCTCTCTTTGCTCTCTTAGACTTGGTTGTCAGTCTGTGTCTTCTGAAAGCATGTCCCATTTTTATTTTTCCGCTTCCGGTTACAGAGAACCTTTTTTTTGAAGCACTGTGTGATTTTAATTTCGGCATTTCTTCTTCCTCCTGATTTTATTTCTTCGGTGCCAATATCACTATCATATGTCTGCCTTCCAGCTTAGGTGCCTTTTCAGCTGTCCCGAATTCAGCGCATGCCTCCACAAATTTGCTTATTACTTCTTCACCCATTTGTGTACGAGTCATTTCTCTTCCTCTGAATGAAAGACTTGCCTTCACCTTGTCGCCATCAGCTAAAAACTTACAGGCATTTTTGATCTTAAAATTTAAATCATGTTCATCGATCCCCATCTTCAGCCATATTTCCTTAAGCTCCATCGTCTTCTGCTTCTTTTTGGCTTCTTTTTCTCTCTTAGTGACCTCAAACATGAATTTGCCATAATCTATGATCTTACAGACCGGCGGTGTGGCACTCGGTGATATCTCTACCAAGTCCAGACCTTCAGATATGCTCTTTCCTAAAGCCTCTTTGGATGACATGACTCCGATAACTATGCCATCGGATCCGATCAATCTGACTTCAGGCGCTGTAATATCTTCATTTATCCTATATTGACTTTTGGTATTCTTCTGAGCAGCTATTTCTATTACCTCCATAAAATAATATGGTCCCGCAGATCAATCCGCAAGACCACATAAAATAACTTCATTACTTGATATGTTTACCCGTTCAGTGCATGCTGCCTTCGAGGGTGAGAAGGGATTACTTCTGCTTACCGAAGGACATATTAACATATCATATATATATTGTCAAACACTTTTTTACTGGATCATGTCATATAAAGCGGAAGCATCCGCTTTTCTGACATTCTCCAGTATGTTGAGAACCTTAACCTTTACAGTGCTGCCCTGGAAACGTATTTCCAGTATATCGCCCTGATTTACCTGATACGAAGGTTTTACCGGCTTACCGTTCACATATATTTTTGAACCCTCACATGCTTCATTCGCCACTGTACGTCGTTTTATGAGCCTGCTTACTTTTAAAAATTTATCTATTCTCATATTTTTGCCTCATTCCATAACAGATCGAGTTCATCGATTGTCATATTCTTCATATTTGATCCGTTTTTCAGACAGGATCCTTCCACATATTCAAATCTCTTTATGAACTTATCGGTCGCTTTGTTCAGGTACTGCTCAGGATCGATGTCAAGGAATCTGCAGACATTTACGACTGCAAAGAGAAGATCGCCGATCTCTTCCTTTTTTCCTGCATCATCTTCTTTTTCCATAGCCTCAAAAAGCTCGCCTGTCTCTTCAGTCACTTTTTGGAATGCACCTTCCACATCCGGCCAGTCAAAACCTATCCTGTGCGCTTTCTCCTGTACCTTGAACGCTCTCATAAGTGCAGGGAAATTCCTTGGGATCTTCTTCATGCTGTCAGTCTCGCTTACATATCCTTTTTCGCTGTTTTTCAGCTTCTCCCAATTAGTCAGAACCTCATCCGATGTTTTTAGCTTGCAATCCGAAAAGATATGGGGATGACGGTATATCAGCTTCTTGCATATAGCGGTGGTTATGTCATCTATGGTGTATTCGTTGTCTTCTTTTCCTATCTGCGCATGGAATACAACCTGAAGCAGAACATCTCCAAGTTCCTCTACTGTCTTGTCTTTGCTGTTCTCTTCTATCGCATCACAGGCCTCATAAGCCTCTTCTATCAGGCACTTGGTAAGCGATCCGTGCGTCTGCTCTTTATCCCAGGGGCATCCGTTCTCGCTTCTCAGCTTTTCCATAATGTCCACCAGATCCAAAAATGTGTATTTCTTTTCCATTTATATTCACCCTTTTAAAATATCAGTTACTATAATACCGCGCACAGACGACTCTGTCTATGCCCTGCAGATCCTTCACATGCCTGATCTGAGTATATCCTTTATCCTGAAGTATTTTTTCTACATATTCTGCCTGATCATAGCCGACTTCAAATAGTAAGTATCCGCCTTTACTTAAAAAATTCAGCGCTTTATCTGCTATATCCGTATAATATTCTGTACCTTCCATACCGCCGAGCAGTGCTTCCTTAGGTTCATAATCCAGCACGCTGTGGTCAAGCCTCACATATTCGTTCATCGGTATATAAGGCGGATTGGATATTATGATATCAAATCTGCCTTGAATGCTCTTGAAAAGGTCGCTTTTCAATGCACGGCACCTGTCATCCACCCTATTCAGCTTAATATTTTTCTCAGTCGTCTCTATACATATATCAGACACATCGCAAAGCGTGACAAGCGCATTATCTACAAGTTTCGCTACTGATATGCCAATACATCCTGAACCGCAGCACATATCGAGTACCCATGGATTATTTTTCATCTGGCTCAGTATCCTGACCGCTTCCTCAGCGACCGTTTCAGTATCACTGCGGGGTATAAGGATGCCTTTTGAGACTTTGAATGTACATGACATAAAATATGCTTTTCCGATAATATACTCGACAGGTTCGCCTTTAAGCCTTCTTTCGATATAGCTGTTCAGCTTTTTTACTTTTTTATCATCTACTGTCTCATCGCCGTGCGCATAAAAGTATGAGATATCCTTATCGAATATCTCCCCCATAAAATAATACAGTTCTTTTTTGTCGTCGAGTCTTTTGGAATAAAGACTGACAAGCTCAGATATCACCATTTTGAATCATTTTCATTTTCCGGCAGAACAGCGGTGAATGCAGCTATTGCACACTCTATCATTCCGTCATCCGGCTCAGCCGTAGTAAGACGTTGAAACCACATTCCCGGTGCGGAAACGATTCTTGACACAATATTATCATGTTTTCCTGTTATCCTGATTATTTCATATGCTATACCGGCAACAAGAGGTATAAGAGCGATCCTGAAAAGTATATTCACCAGCGGTGAATACCAGCCCACAAATGAAAAGACAATGATAGATACTATCAACACAAGGAACATAAAGCTTGTTCCGCATCTTCTGTGTTTTGTGCTGTACTTCCTTACATTCGCTACTGTGAGTTCATCAGCTGCTTCGTAACAGCTTATAGTCTTGTGTTCAGCGCCATGATACATCCATACTCTCTTGATATCTTTCATAAGAGAGCAAAGCTTCAGATACAATGTGAATATGAGGATCCTTACGACACCTTCAAGCAGATTGTTCAGGATATTGCTCTTTATGCCTAAAAGGCCGATAAGGAAATTCGGCAGCAGGATAAACAACCCTACTGTCACAACAAGAGACAGTAAAAGTGAAAAGAATATAGTCCCTTTCCCTAATGTTTCTGCATTCTTTTTGTCTTTTTTTATAGTATCATCTTTTGGAACTGCTTCTCCTTCGGGTTCTTTCTTTGGTTCTTCCTCCAGATCATAAAAAGACGCAGCATATGTCAGGGCTTTTATGCTTATTATCATCTGATATATAAGGTTGTATGCCCCTCTGAATATAGGTATTTTTGATATCTTATTTTTTTTAGGAAGATCCTCAACGCAAAGATCCATCTCTCCGTCTGGTTTTCTTACAGCTATAGCTTTTTTATAAGGCCCTATCATCATTATGCCTTCTAATAAGGCAGAGCCTCCGATAGATGTTTTTTTCATAATACCCACATAAAAAAATCGGGTTGCTTTTTACACAACCCGTAACATGCATTAAGCAATGCCGTATTTCTTTTTGAATTTATCAACTCTACCGCCAGAGTCTACAAGTTTTTGTTTTCCTGTAAAGTACGGATGGCAATTTGAACAAATTTCTACTTTAATGTCTTTTTTAGTTGAACCTATTTCAAATACGTTTCCGCATGCACAAGTTGCAGTTGTCTTATAATACTTGGGATGTAAATCTTTTTTCATCCTTTTCACCTCCTAAATCGACGCGAAAGCCATTATATCACACGATATTTGGTATTTCAATATATATTTTTACACAATTTTCTCAGGCTGAAAATGTTAATATTCAGTCGTGTTAGATTGCTTTATATTTATACTGTTCACGAATTCCGCGTTGTTTTTCGTCTTGACCAGTTTGTCGATCATCCATTCTGTGACTTCAGCAGTACCCATATTGCTCATGGCGCGGCGTATCGTCCAGATGCTTTCCAATTCCTTTTTGTTAAGAAGCAGTTCCTCTCTTCTTGTACCGGATTTATTTATGTCTATTGCCGGGAATATTCTCTTTTCAGAAAGCTTTCTGTCAAGATGAAGCTCCATATTGCCTGTTCCCTTGAATTCCTCGAATATAACATCATCCATTCTGCTTCCTGTTTCTATCAGTGCTGTAGCTATTATCGTAAGGCTTCCTCCGAATTCGATATTACGCGCTGAACCGAAAAACCTTTTTGGAGCATGCAGAGCGCCCGGATCCAGTCCTCCTGACAGGGTCCTGCCGGTCGGAGCTATGGTAAGGTTGTGAGCTCTTGCAAGCCTTGTTATACTGTCAAGAAGGATAACGACATCCTTTCCCTGCTCAACAAGCCTCTGAGCTCTTTCAAGTGCCATCTCTGCCACTTTCACATGGTTTTCAGGTACTTTATCGAATGTGGAAAATACGATATCAGCTTTAACAGATCTCTGCATATCAGTAACTTCCTCGGGTCTTTCATCTATAAGTAATATTATGAGTTCACAGTCGGGATGATTTGCTGTAATACTGTTTGCGATCTTCTTCAACAGAACCGTTTTACCGGCTTTAGGAGGAGATACTATCATACCTCTCTGTCCTTTACCTATTGGTGCGATCAGATCTATAATTCTTGTGGAATAATCTTTTGGATTATTTTCAAGCGTAAGTCTTTCTTCAGGAAATATCGGAGTCAGCGTATCAAAAGGTCTGCGCAGGAAGACTTTTGAAGGATCCTCGCCGTTTACCGATATGACATTCTGCAAAGCCTGGAATTTCTCATTTTCTTTCTTTGGTCTTCCGACTCCCAGAACCTTATCACCAGTCTTGATACCAAACTTTCTTATCTGATTAGGAGCCACATATACATCTTTTGGGCCATATGTATAATTATCTGTTCTTAAGAAACCATACCCATCGGGCAGTATCTCAAGAATTCCGCATACCTCATCAAGCTGTACAGATTCAACTGCCGGTTCCTGTTCTTCCTTCTGTACATCCTCTTTCACTTCCGAGACCTGCTTATTCGCTTCGTCTTCAAGTTTCTTTGCATTGGCTTCTTCTAAAGATTTACGTACAGCATTAGCTCTCTTCTCTTCACGAGCAGCTTTTGCATCGTCAGACTCCTTAGCCATTTTCGATAGAAGATAACGCGGTTTTTTAACCGTTTCCTGTGTTACAGTCGCCAATATGTCCTGTACTACTTCAACAGGCACTGAAACAGGCTCAGGTTCTTTTACGGTTTCCTTGACTTCTGTGGCAGTAATTCCCAATATCCTTCTTATAAGGTCTTCCTTTTTCATAATGGTAACGCTTTTAACACCCAAAGTTTTCGCAATTACCCGCAAATCCGCAACGGATTTCGACCTTAGAATCTCATCCTCATTCATTAAATACCCTCACTAAATTTTTTATGATAATAATTTATAATTGTTTGATTAAAAATGTTTATCGAAAACGCATATTATCATACTATTGAAAATTTGTCAAACATTTTTAAAAAATTTTCATTTTACTATTTCTCCTATGTTGGGATATATATATTTTGGCCTGTAAGAAAAATTACTGATGTTTTCTTCGTTGGTAACGCCGCTAAGTACAAGTATGGTATCGATCTCGCTTTCAATTCCGGCTACAATGTCTGTATCCATCCTGTCGCCTATGATGATAGTATCCTTTGGGTCAATGTTCAGTTTCTTTATGGCATGCTTCATCATAAGGGGATTGGGTTTACCTATATAATAAGCCTTTTTTCCTGTCGCTATTTCGATCGGTACCGCAAGAGCACCTGTTGCAGGCATTATACCTTTTTCTGTAGGTCCTGTTCTATCCGGATTTGTTCCTACCAGTTTAGCCCCTTTAGCAACGAGCTGGACCGCTTTTTCGATCTTTTCAAAGTTATATGTGCGTGTCTCCCCTATTATTACATATTCGGGATTCACATCGTTCATTGTTATCCCTTCATTATATAAAGCGTTCATCAGCCCCGGTTCCCCTATTATATATGCAGAACAACGAGGACTCTGGCTCGAGAGGAAACTTGCAGTAGCTATCGCGGAAGTATAGAAATGCCTTTCATCAACAATGATGCCAAGTCTGGCAAGTTTCTGAGATAATTCCATAGGCGATCTTTCCGAACTGTTAGTGAGAAACAGATATTTCTTGTCATTCGCCATCAGCCATGCGACGAATTCTATTGCTCCGTCAAGAACATGGTTACCATGGTATAACACGCCATCCATATCGATTATGAAACCTTTTTTGTTTTTAATATACTCGTTCACTTAATTCTCTCCTACTGCTTTATTCTTTTTCATCCTCCATAACATCAGATAAATGAAAAGGTTGGCTATCAGATATTCGGTAGGAGTATTGACATCGAAAGAAACTGCATCTTTATCTATAAGGACCTGCCCCAGATATATTTTTTTCATGGCAGCATCGTTAAATCTTAATTTCTTACGATCCCAGATCTTACTGATGATGTTATTAAAGAATTTTCTGTCCACTGCAGATGCTGTCGGTGTTTCTTTTTTAATGACGTTGTATGCATCCAATTCCGCCTGTATGAGTTCATCCACCGTGTATTCATGTATTTTTTCTATTCCGAGTACATCGGCTGTGATCTCGATCGCCGCAATCAATGCTCTTTTCTCCGTAAGGAAGCCTTCGGAATGGTTCCTTAACGTTCTAAGAAGCTGGAATTGCAGCAAACTGGGCGGGACGAGTGTTTTCTTGTTGTTTTTCAGATTCAGGTACAGCATATCGATTTCTTTTTCACTTAAAGGAGCAGATAAAATACTTTCCTTATTTTCTTTTATATAATACGACTTCCCGATGTATTTGCCAAAAGCCTTCATCCCGTCAAGGTATCCAAGCAGGATGTTTTTATGAGCATTTTTTGGATTGAATTCCATTATGCTGCCAAGAATGCATTTATTCTCGATAATTATGATATTCGCATCGGTTTCCTTTGTTTTTTTGTACATGCCGATCGCTGAGTTACTTACAGCGATAATGTTTTTATATCCATGATCGATAAGTACATTTATGGGCATATTATCGTAGATGCCGCCGTCAACATAAACTGTCCCTTCTATTTCCTGTTTTATCAATCCGGGGAGAGCTGAGCTTGCAAGAACAAAATCCACCAGTTTGCCTTCAGGTATATCCTTTTTAAAAAGTATGAGCGGTTTCATCTGAGACAGTGAAAATGTAACAAGCGCAAAATCGATCTGTGATCTTCTGAAAATATCCTCTTTTATAACCTCGTTCAGATAACAGCGTAAGGATGATGTATCAAGCCCTCTGTTTTTTAATATGTTTTCGAAATATTCCCTGGTATTCGCTTCGCCTTTGGCGTTCTCGGAAGGTAAATTGAATAATGCAGACATATCAAGCGTCTCCCATAAATGCTCCGCTTTTTCATATTCACCGCATGCGACTATCGCACCGTTTATGGAACCAATCGATGTACCTATCACCATGTCTATCTCAATATTGAGTTCTATTAAAGCTTTCCATACCCCTATCTGATATGAGCCTTTTGCGCCGCCTCCGGCAAAGACCAACTGATACTTCACTTTTATACCATCCTTACAACAATTATATATATAAAAGTATATATTTACAATTAAGTATTGCAATTACCGGCTGGTATGTATTTAAGATGCCTAATCAGCATTCTGATACTTTTTCACTTTCAGTTCTATTCCCATATTTTCTGCATACTGTATCATCTGTTCTATCTGCCTGCTCTGATGATCATTAAGAGGATCATTCGGTATGACAAGCATCACTTTCTTCTTCTCGATATCCGCTGCTTCTATAGTCAGATCACCATATGTGGTCGTCTCATATCCGTCAAGTTCATCTACACAGGTTTTGATCTTTTTTTTAAGGTCATATCCTGTAAGATAACTCTCATCCGTTGTATTCAGAGAAATTATAGCCGTCGCTTCACCTGTATACTCATCGTAAATATCGAGTATAGGAAAATCCGGATCAAGGTTGGAACCCATCATCGAATGCAGTTCGATCCCCCGCTGCCACGGATCATCATCCCATATGCTGTTCTCTGTTTCAGTTATACCATCGCCTTTCCATGCAGGTATCACCGATGCAACGGTAATGGCATGTTCTGCAAGGATACCGCAGTATGTACCGGAAATTTTCATAGTGTAACAGTCTTCATACGGTAAGGCGCAAAAGGTTATGTTTTTAACATTTGTGATATCATCACATGTCATGACATCCACCCAGTATACGCCTGTCATGTAATGAGTAAGCGATGTATCCAGGAGCCGCTTATCCAGTTCTTTTTTGAGAAACATTGTAGTATCGACATAACCTATGATATGTATGAAAAACATCAGAAGAAAAATGAACACGACTGAACACACTGAGGCTTCCAAAGTAATGCTTCCTTTAGAATCCATCTGTCACCTCGATAGATATATATCTTTTAAGGCCAAACATGCTTCTTACAGATACAGTGATCCGGATATAGACGCCGCAGTACATATCTGACATATCAAGGTCACCCGGAGCATTCAGAGCTATCAGGTCAAGCATACGAAGTATCTTTGTTTCATTAGGCGTTATTGCAAGCAGTATGCGAAGATGATCTTCATAATCAAGTTTAAGATAATCAGGTGTTTTACCCGTTCCTTGCTCTATCCCTATGTCCAGCTGCCAGTCACCGTCAAGTTTATACAGAGGACAGCTTTTCCCTTTAAAAAGCTGGTTCACATCATATGCAGACTCCCCAAGAGCCCATGAACAAAGAATGAGATTTTCAACTATAGGTGTTCCCGCTCCGAATGTCCATGAACCTGCAACATATGATGCGATCGATTTCGCCCGGACAGTCTTGTCCATGTCGGAATACACATGAAGCATGTTTGACAGAAAGCGAAAGCCCATCAGAGAGGCTTTCGCTGACTTAAGGTTTCTATTTGCGTCACTGTCTCCGAAAATGATGTATTCCACTTCACTGTCGAGATATCTGTTCCTGTTAACGTCATCGTCAGTATAGCTGTTGAAAAACAGCAGGATGAATTCATTGAGAAGTATGCTTTCCCTCAATTCCTCAAGCGATATGGATATTTCATCCATCTGCGACAGTATACCTTCTAATGTATTTCCTGTAGTATCCACGGAAAAACTGCAGTTCCTTCGTGCAATGTCATCGGATATAAGATAAACAAAACCGTCTATGATATCATCATCAAATGATATGCTTTTCAGCACATCCTCGGCTACTTTCTGAAAGAAGGTCCTCGGATCGTCATATTCCAATCCGTCGATATAGGTATTCAGATAATCATCAAACTCCGCATCTTCATATACAATATCGCAATAACCTCCCAGCGCATTATTAAAAACAGTCACAATATCTTCCACAAAACCCTCGGTCACGGCTTTTGAAACATCATCGCACACATCCTCCAGTTCATTTATATTTTTATTAAATGTTCTTCTAATAATATCGAATACGCTGTCTGAGAATGCGGTTTCTGTCTTGTTAAGCAATTCAGTGCATCCTTCTAAAATGTATATAAGGTATTCAGGTACACCGTTGATCTCATTTATAAGTTCATTCATGCTGTCTGAGATCATGTGGATGTCGATATAGGCCTCGCACATATCCTGAAGCAGTTCCAATCCTTTTCTGTTGTATTCCTTCATCACATATATGATGTTTTCAATATTTTCATCAATTATCCGCAACGCCTGTTTTGTAAGCGACTTTATTTCCTCTTCCAGGAGTTCGCTCGGCTCCATGCTCTTTTTTTCCATGATCGATGCATATATGACCTGTACTTCATATACATAATTCATAAGATCGATGTATTCGGTCATCCCGTTTATACTGTCTGTTATGATCTGGAATTCCGCTCTGATATTCTGTATCCCGCTGATCACTTCATCCATCTGCATCTTGACTCTGAGCACTTTAAAAACTCCATTCATTGTCGATATGGATCGGATCCTTTCATTCACTTCCTTTAAAAGCACTGCATATATATCATCGTTCATAACTGTTGATATCTGATCCTGCAGTATTTTAGCATCGGTAAGCTTATCTGTTCTTTCCACTGTGATCTCTTCAGTAATGATAGACAGTATGCCGCTGTCCGAAAAGTATTTGGCAAGGATATCGCGTACTACGGTTTCACTTTCTTCTTCATCCATTTCATAACCGTAGATGGAATATGCTTCTTTCATATATGATGAATATGAAGAGAGGATGCATTCGCATGCGACTTTCAATGCCTTTTGCGTATATGCCTTTGCAGACCTTAACATATATATATCCGATAGGACCATTGAAAGTATCAGCACAGCCGGTATCGTTATTGCACAGAAAACTGTAATAGAACCTTTTCTATTCTTTTGTAATGATCTCATCTGCCAAAGCTGCCTTTCTTGCTAAACTGTCTGCTTCTCTTATGTATTCCATGAATCTGTACTCCTCATGGATCATCTCTTTGCTCCCGATAATGATCATCAGATATATGACCGATATCAGCAGAATGAGTATTATGGGAAACACTATGATCATTTCCACTGTGGCTGAACCTTTGAGTCTGCTTTTATTGCTATATTTTTCCATATATAGATAATAATCAAATCAACATATGATGCACAGAGACAAAAGAGAATAAAATACTACAAAATACTGTTTTACAGGTATATAATGATTAAAAATGAT
>JBAYNV010000002.1:0-67083 GCA_041678685.1 Clostridia bacterium | reverse complement strand
CTTCTGTTCGTGTGAACATGCAGCGGATGTCATAATTGCAGGTATTATTAATAGCACAATGATAATACCTAATAGCTGAATTTTCTTCGCCTTTTTCATACTATATTCCTCCATTTATTTTATTATGAGTGAATTTTATCCTATTAAATAATGCATGTCAATTAAAATTTTATTCCTAAACTATTTTATAAAATTACAAGCACTGAATACTCTATCGAAAAATTCATTTTTACATTATATGCAACATTATTTAAATACGGAATGTCTGTAGATTTTATTGAAATTTATAATATAATAGGAAAAGGAGGTTTTTTATGGATATAAGATTAATGACATATAACATCTGTTCGGGGTTGAGTTACGGTAAAGACAGGAAAAGGGATCTGGCACAGTGTGCTGACGTTGTAAAACAGTATTCGCCGGATATCTTAAGTATGAATGAAGTTCATTACAATATCGGATTTTCCGGTTTCGCAAAGCAGGCTGAGGAACTCAATAAGCTTCTCGGCTATAAATACATGTATTATGGAAAAGCAGGAACTATTAAGGAAGGCTACCAGGGAAACGCTCTGTTTTCCAGATTTCCTATAAGTTCTGTACATACGGTCCTTGTTGACGAACCGTCGGTTAAAGATGAAGAAACATACTATGAGCAGCGTTCTTTTATTGATTCTACAATTGATGTGTCAGATGGATTAAGAGTGATCGTGACCCACTTCGGCCTTGCAAAGGGTGAAAGAAAGAACGAACTGGATCTGCTGATGCCGATTTTCAGAGAAAACATGAAACCTCTTGTTTTTATGGGTGATTTAAATGTACAACCTGAAGATACCCAGCTTAAACTCATATCAAAAATCCTTAAAGATACATCAGACATCAGCAGCGAGACTTACCTTACATTCCCTTCTGATGTACCTGAAAGAAAAATAGACTACATTTTCATATCCCATGATATTGCCGTCAGATCAGTGACCGTGCCTTCGACAACGGCTTCGGATCATCTTCCATATATTGCGGATATAAGTTTATAGCCTGAAAAAAGATTCATAAATCAGTGTGATTCATTGCACTTTGTCGCTTGATCCATCCCATTCCACAACAGAGTAACCATTCTGTACATACTCAAATATCGCCAGGCTTATCTTTTTCAAAACTTCAGAAGACTCCTCGACCGAATCCATGTAGCATGAACAGTAAGACAGAATATATGTATCCTTTGCGTAAACGAGTATCGTATCGTTCAGTGTAAGAAGCTCATTATTCACACCTATTTTTGATGCAACTACAATGTCATGAGGTAGTACTGACTTTGCTGACAGCCAGTTACCTACCGTTGTATCATAGAGCCAATCCAGTATACATCCGTAATATTCGGGATCCTCTTCAGTCAGTCTTTTCAGTTCCTTATAGTAAAGCGACAGGTCATACGGGCACGTTTTCCATCTTTTCCATAAATAATCCACAGTAGCGCCAAGTGAATTCATATAGTTGACCATGTTCCACTCTCCGCATGTCCTGATGAGCATATTGATCGCACAGTTATCGCTATACATCAAAGAATATTCGCATAACGTTTTCACAGTATACTTATCTCCGAATTGTCCTTTATATATGATTCCTGTTCCGTATTCGAAGTCTGATTCGATATATTCAATTTCAGTATCTAACGATATGAGTCCTTCTTTTGCTGCATGAAAAACATACATCACCATAGGGACTTTAGTTGAAGATGCGGCTACATACAACTCCTGATCCTGTATTTGTATCGTATCATTGGTGGTATAGTTGTAATATATGAGGCCATACTGGCCTTTATCATGGGACAAAAGATAATCAAGATAATCTGTTAATTTATAAAGTGTATTTATCTTTGTATATCCGGGTAATATTTCAGGTGTCTGTATTGGCGTTTCTGAAGGCTGCGGTTCAACAGATGCAGTTTCTGAAGGCTGTTCACTTGGTATAGGCTGCGACTGCTCAGGTGAGATCGTTTCTGTCGGTATTATCTCAATTTTGAATTTCAACCATCCCTGTTTGTACGCGATCGTAAAACAGATGATCATAATAATAATGAAAATGACCGCAAATATCCTGAATGTAGTCTTATGCTTTTTACTTATTTTCGCTTTATCCGATCTGCTTTTATTGTTATTACTCATCATTACTCCTGCCTGTAAATTATATCATAGTATTATAAATTTGTATCTTAACGCTGAATTCTCACAATACCTTCACATTAAGGTGTTAATCTGTTTTATATATGTCATTGAAGAACTTACTTTGATATAATGTGTATGGATTTAAGGAGGTTTCGTATGAACAGTTACAACAGAAATTTAGATATCATAGGTATCAATGTATTGTTCCCGCATTGCACATCGATACCGTACTCTGATATATCAGATGCAAAAGTGGATATCAGAGGATTATCGCCGTATTTTCTGTCACTTAATGGAAAATGGAATTTTAAATATTTGGAAAATGAATTTTCCGTACCTGAAGGCTTCCATCTTCCTGAATTTGATGATTCTAAATGGGATAAAACGCCTGTCCCGTCATCATGGCAGGCACAGGGATATGATATACCTCAATATATCAACACACGTTATCCCTACCCTGTAGATCCTCCATATATTCCTGATATCAATCCTGTGGGCATATACCGTACGGTATTCATACTGCCCAATACATTCACAGACAGAAAAACTGTTCTTTATTTCGGAGGCGTGAATTCTTCATTCATTGTTTATGTCAATGGTAATGAGGCCGGTTATTCACAGGGTTCTCATATGCCGAGCGAGTTTGACATAACGACATTCCTTCATCCCGGTGCAAACATGCTCGTTGTTTCGGTATTTAAGATGAGCGCTACAAGCTATCTTGAGTGCCAGGATTTTTACAGACTGTCAGGGATCTTCAGGGAAGTATATATCACTTCGCACAATGCAAGCGAAATACTCGATTTCACGGTAAAAACCACGTTGACAGACATTTCTGTAGATGTAATTACAAGCAAGTCCCTTAAGGGATATATGTTGAATTTCGAGCTGTATGACAGTGAGGGCATGCTTGTATTTTCAAGACCTTCAGTAGATCATAAGATCGATATGCATATTGAAGGTTTGAAACACTGGACAGCGGAACAGCCGAATCTATATACATTACTAATTATATACAGGGATCCGAAAGGAAATTCGGTCGACATACGCACATGCAAGGTGGGATTCCGTGTTATAGACATCATTAACGGGGTTTTCATGATAAACCATACTCCTGTGAAGATAAAGGGTACAAACAGGCATGATACTTATGCTCTGACGGGACATGCGGTATCAAGGGATGTCATGCTTAATGATATATTGATGATGAAAAGACACAACATCAATACCATCAGGACGAGCCATTATCCAAATGATCCGTATCTTTATCAGCTCTGTGACGAATACGGTCTGTATGTCATTGATGAATGCGACCTGGAAACGCACGGATTCCGTTATGACGATCCGCTATACGATGTATCGGATAAACCGGCATGGGAGAAGCATTTCGTGAGCAGAGCGCAACGCCTTGTACAGAGGGATAAGAATCATCCATGCGTTATAATGTGGTCACTTGGCAATGAAGCGCGATACGGTGAAAACCATAAAGCCATGATAAGGTATATCAGAAGCGTTGATACAAGGCCGATACATTTTGAAAGAGCCCTTACTGACGAAGCTGTGGATGTAGTTTCTGCCATGTATACTGACCTTACGCCGCTTGAAGAGCAAGGCAGTTTAAATGAAAAACGTCCTTACTTCCTTTGTGAATATGAGCACGGAATGGGATGTGGACCCGGAAGCCTTGTAGATTACTGGAATATAATTTATACATATCCGCGTCTTATGGGAGGATGCGTATGGGAATGGGCAGATCATGGCCTTCTGGCATATAAAGAAGACGGTACTCCATTCATATCATATGGCGGTGACTTTGGAGATGAACCAAATGATGGCACATTCTGCAACGATGCATACAATACTGCTGACAGGATCCCAAAGACATGCCTCCAGGAATTAAAAAAAGCATATGAACCTGTATCAGTAAAGGAATTCGATAAGCATACGAATACCGTATCTATCATGAATATGCTTGATTTTGCTGATGCATCGAATATATCTGCACATTACGAGCTTACAAAAAACGGTGAGGTCATATATACAGGATCCATCAGCAACCTTGCCATACTGCCTCATGAAACAAAAAACTATACATTGGATTTTGATGCGAATGTGCAGGGGGATGTCCAGCTCACATTCTATTTTGAATATAACGACAACACACCGTTCGCAAAACGCGGATACGAAGTTGCAAGATCACAGGTCATTCTGGATGCAAAATTCGAAACCGCTGCACCTCGCATGAAAAATGATCTTACATATATGGAAACTCAATCTGAATATCTGGTGTATGGTGAGGGTTTCAGAATAGCGTTTTCCAAATTCTACGGGACTCTCACTTCTTATATAGTAAACGGGAGCGAGCTTATTCTCGGTAATGGAATTGAAGAAAGCTTCTATAGAGCTCCGACAGATAACGATGCTTCAAAAATAGTCAGGGTATGGAAAGATTACGGTCTCAACTGCCTTATGAAACGTGTTGAGGTGTGTAATTTCAAATCCGGCGGGAAGCAGTGCGTGTTCTCTGTTGCCTCAGTATTTGGAGCAAAGACAAAGAAACCGGTCCTTCGTACGAGAACGATATATAAAGTATTCACTAACGGGCAGGTCACTGTAGATTCAGCATATGAACCGATGAACGATTTTATAAATTTCCAGTTCAAGGATGGCCAGTGGACGACGTTATATCTTCCAAGATTCGGAATGAAGATGCAGATACCTGATGAATATGAATATATCAGATGGTTTGGCAGAGGGTTCCATAACAATTATGTAGACAAGAAAGAAAGTACAGTTATTGGTATATTCGAAAGTTCGGTAGAAGATATGGCTGAACCATTTGAAAAGCCCCAAGATAGCGCAAACAGATGTGATACCCGCTGGTTCAGCCTTAAGAACAATATCGGCCAGGGAATATTCTATGGCGGTCTGGATACATTCAGTTTCAGTACGGGTTACTATTCGATGGAACAGCTGGAAAAAGCAAAACACAATTGCGATCTTAAGCGTGATGGAAATATATATGTGAATATAGACTATATGCAAAGCGGCCTTGGAAGTAACGCATGCGGGCCTAAACCTCAGGATAAATACCTTCTGTTCACAAATCCCAACCGTTTTTCCTTCACCTTCGCACCATTCTCGGATTCTGAACTTACCGAGCAGCTTATGTATAACAGAAGATCAAAGTAATAAGTGTTTGGATTTAAAAAGAACCGGTCAGCTGACCGGTTCTTTTTGTATGTTATCTCTTGTTCAATACATCGTTTTCATATGTCTTGATGTCCGTTACCCAGTAGAGACCGGATCCGGATCCGTTCTTATCACAGTAATGATCCCAAACCAATCCGAAAGGTGCAGATTTGAATTCTTCCCTTATTGCCAGCCGTGAACTGAGATCACCGTCATTTTCTGCCTGAAGTATAAGGTCATTTGGCTGCAGCAAAGCTGCAAGTATCGCTTTTCTCGTGTTTCTCAATCCTGTCACCCAAGCCATTACCCTGTTTATAGACCCATCAAAATAGTCCGTTGACACATATGTGTTCTTAAGCTTGTTTATTTTAACGAGCTCTTCAAAGAGAGCCTTTGTCTCGTCATCTAATGCTACAACATGGTCCGAATCCCATCTTACAGGTCTGCTGACGTGCAGAAGCAATGACTGCTGGAATGTATACACACCGGATAATTTTGCTGAAACCATTTCAGTAGGATGATAATGTCCTGTATCAAGAGTGATGATTATATTAGGATTCTTTTTACTCAGTACATATCCCATGCAGAATTCCAAGCTGCCTGTCGTATAGCTTTCCAAACCGATACCAAAGAGTTTTGATTCAATTGCATTTACTACGCCTTTACAGTCCCTGGTAGCAGCAAATATCCTGTCATAACTGTCTTTCAGTCTCATTCTCGGGCCTAATGTATCCTGCGGGATCTCTTTTGAACCGTCTGATGTCCAGTGGTTCACAACACATACTTTTCCTGTTCTTTCGTAGAAATATTCACCTATCTTTTCGCATGCTATGCCATGGCGTATCCAGAATTCCCTTATTGAATCATCCTTAGCAGATAATGTGCCGTTCGCACTCTTGGGATGAGAGAAATATGTCGGATTAAAATCCAGCCCGATCCCCTTTTCTACCGCCCAGTCAGCCCACTTTTTAAAATGCTCAGGTTTTATTTCATCCCTGTCGACAAATCTGTCCGCTTCCTGATAATTCGCATGTAAATTGACCTTTTTTACTCCGGGTACATGCTTCATCGCAAATTCCAGATCAGATCTGAGCTCATCAGCTGTTCTTGCTTTACCGGGATGATTGCCTGTTACCTGTATCCCTCCGCTTAAGTCAGCGGGTTTCTTTTCAAAACCTCCTACATCATCACCCTGCCAGCAGTGTATGGATATGGGGACACTGTCACATATCTTTATGGCCTTTTCCACATCGATGCCATATCGTTTATAATAATCCTTAGCTATTTTATATCCCTTATCAGTACTGTACATTCCAAATCCTCCTATATTTCTTTATGTCGTATTAATTCTACCATTTATTAAACACTTTTTCAGCAAACCCGATAAAATCCTTGATGTTTATCACTGTTCCGTCATCAAGCACAGCAGTGCCTGTGAACCTCCCGAAGACCTGATGCTGATCGCTCTTTATTATCGCTAACGATGTACAGGAGGCTCTGTCAAGTATCGGAATGAAATCCATCACGAACCTGTTGTCATTACTCGTAAATTTCCATGGAGACATGAAATCATACCTGTCGCCCGTATGAGGGATCATGAAATCCACCTTATCAAGTTTGTGGGCTTTACCATTATAAAAAAGCATATTTTCAGAAGCTTTCGAAGTATCGCCAAAGCCATAACCTATATTGAATCCAAAAGGTATACCGTTAACATATCCTGAACCGGATCCCCAGTACCAGCTGTTCTTATATGTCCATACTCCTCTTCCCCAATCCAATACAGCCATCGAATCGGATGGATCGAATTCGTATTTTACATTATTAAAATCAATATATCCTTTAGCTTTCATACAGTTGATCTTCTGATTATAGTAAAAAGCAAGAGTATCGTCTTTGAAAGGAGTAGCGATGACCATTGATTCCTGCGGTGCCTCATAAAGAACGATCTCTGCTTTCAAAGGTATCTTATTCATGAAATCATCCATACGGACAGACAGTTTTCTGCTTTTGCCGTCATTTAAAAACTCTATCCTGTACCCTTTACCGCTACTGACGATATCCCCTTTGTCTGATGTAGGAGGCAGGTTCTTTCTGCCTTTGGTCATGAACTGCATAGGCGAAGAAGTATGCTCCCATGCTTTTTCAAAATCAAGGAAGGAAACGGAATCCAGACCCATATATGAGTTGTCATCTATAGTAAGCGCTAAAGCGAATCTGCTGTTGCTGATCAGATAGTAATCCCACTCCTTGATCCTCATCTGCCTGGCTTTTATATCTTTTCTGTTGTAATCAAGTATCAATCCGGTGGCATATCCACATTCATTCAAGCTGCCTGATCCATTAAGCAATGGTTTTTTTTCGGTTATCCTGTGTTGCATATGACAATTACCTCCTCATCAAAATTCTGAATACAAGCGTTTTGCTACTCTGCCGGCTTCAAATTTCACTTTTTCCTCATCGATCGTCTTCAGTTCTCTGCCCTGCATCAGGATCTCCCCGTTTACCATCACAGTATCGACATCAGTCGCTCTTGCACTGTATACTAAAGCGGATACCGGATCATGGAAAGGCACCATGTTCACACTATTCGTATCGATGATCATCAGATCGCATTTCATTCCGACCCTGATCATTCCTGTGTCATTGAATCCCAATGCTTTGGCACCGTTCCTGGTAGCCATTTTCAGTACTTCTTTTGCATTCATGACTGAATAGTCATGTGTATATCCCTTATGTATTATTGATGCTATATGCATTTCCATAAACATATCCAGTGTATTGTTACTTGCGGCTCCGTCGGTTCCTAAAGCAACTGGAATACCCATTTGAATCATTTTGGGTACATTCGCAAATCCGCTCCCCAGTTTCATATTACTTGACGGATTATGTACTGGGATCACATTCTTTTCCTTTAAAAGCACCATATCTTCATCATTTACCGCTACCGTATGTGCTGCAGTCACGGGACGGTCCAGGATGCCTGTTTTTTTGCACAGCTGGATAGGCGTCATACCATACCGGCTGATACAGTTTGCCACTTCTGTTTCAGTTTCATGAAGATGTATATGTATAAGCGTACCGGTATTTTCTGATATCTTAGCGCTCAATACCAATTCCGGTTCATCCACAAGATAAACCGAATGGACTTCGACGGATGTATTCACTCTGCCTTTGAATCTGTTCTTGTTCTGAGTCAGAAAGTCAACACAGTATTGCAAGGCTCCTTCTTTTCCAAGTTCCTTTACCTTGCTTGATGTAGAAACTCCATATGAAAGATTTGCCCTTATACCTGTACTCTCGATTGCTTCAAGCGATGCTTCATGTATGTAATACATATCAAGATATGCGACCGTTCCGCTTTTGATCATTTCAGTTATGCCAAGCATTGCTCCGGCATATACATCCTTATATGTCAGTTTTGCTTCAACAGGAAATATACCTTCCTGCAGCCATCTTTCAAGAGGCAGATCATTTGATCTGTTTCTCATAAGAGTCATCGCGCAATGAGTATGAGCATTGACCAGTCCGGGCATGACTATCTTGCCTTTGGCATTTATCATTCTGTTTGGAAGAAAGAAAAAAGGTTCGTCTTCACCTATGTACACTATACGGTCATTCTCTACGCAAATGACCTGATTTTTAAGAATGGTAAAATCATCATCCATAGTCAGAATATCTGCATTTTTGATCATTGTATTCATAAATCGACCCTCCGAACGAAATAATAGGAACAGATATATTATATTCCATATCTGTTTATAAAACTATCCTGTATGGAACATGATTTGCTAAAATCCTCTTACAAGATCCTCGTAAGTATCTCTTCTTCGTATAAGTTTAAGGCTTCCGTCGCTTAAGATCATCACTTCAGCCGGACGCATTCTGTTATTATAGTTCGAGCTCATTGAGTAACCGTATGCTCCCGCATCCATTACTCCCAATATGTCGCCTTCAGTTATCACAGGAAGTTCTCTTTCTTCTGCAAGTATATCTCCGCTTTCGCATATATTACCTGTTATATTCACTGTTTCCTTTACATCATCCCGTACAAGCTCATCATTTCTGTATACTTCTATATCATGATGGGATCCATACATGGCAGGACGTATAAGGACGGAAAAACCGATGTCGGTTCCTATGAACAGTTTCTCATAATTGCTCTTCTTTGCATATACGCTTCCTAGCAGAATAGACGATTCAGCTACTATATATCTGCCAGGTTCGCACCTGAATATTATGTGCTTATCATTTGTTTCCTGCCAATTTCGCAGGACCTCTGTCAGCTTTTTACCAAATTCTATAAGCTCAAGCCTTTCCTGCCCGTTCTGCTTTTCATAAGGGATACCGAATCCTCCGCCGAAATCCAGGAATTCCAGATTCCTAAACTGTAAAGCTGTCTCAAGAAGTTCATTCACTCCCCTGAGGTATTCGATGCTTGACATGAACAATGAGCCCAAATGCTGGTTGATACCTGATATGGTAAGGCCGAATTCAGACTCAATGGCTTTTATGTTCGGGATCATATCCAGATTTATACCGAACTTTGTGGTTTTCCCTCCGGTAACGACTTTCTGATGATGCCCGACACCTATTCCCGGATTCAGTCTGACAGCCACTTTTGTACCTGGGAAATTCATACCGTAAGTTCTAAGCTGTGATAATGAATCGACGCTTATCATTATTCCTCTGTCATGCGCATACTTCATTTCCTCAGCAGAAACATTATTACACACATAGAATATATTCTCATTTTTAAAACCTGCTTCATTTAAAATGTATATCTCGCCGTCACTCATAGCATCGGCATGCAGGCCTTCTTCCTTCAATATTCTCAGAATATGCAGATTAGAATTCGCTTTTATTGAATATGATACTTCGTAATTTGGAAGATCCACCAGATTTTTAAGATCTCTGGCACTTTTTCTTAATATATCTTCATTATAGACATATAAAGGCGAACCATACTTCCTGAGGAGTTCGGATGGTTTATATGATTTATAGAAAAGTGTATCTTCACTGAAGTAATTCATTTTATATGGTGATTCTTTCTTTTTCTACCCATTTTCTCAGAACCTCCGGAACTGTTACAGATCCGTCAGCATTCTGGAACTGTTCGCAAATCGCGGGAAACACTCTGGATGTGGCAAGACCTGATCCGTTTAAAGTATGCAGATATTCATTCTTTCCTGTAACTGTCCTTTTAAATCTCATATTCCCTCTTATAGCCTGATAATCGTAAGCATTGGATACCGAACTGACTTCCTTATATATCCCCATACTTGGGATCCATACTTCGATATCGTATGTCTTCCCCATGGAATGTGAGCAGTCTCCCGCTGCAAGTTTACTGATCCTGAAGTGCAGTCCCAAACCTGTCATAAGTTTTTCAGCCTTATTCACAAGCTCGGTAAATGCATCCTCGCTCTTTTCCGGCAATGTATACTGGAACATCTCGACCTTATTAAACTGATGGCCTCTTATCATGCCTCTTTCCTCCGCACGGTAACTGCCAGCTTCTTTTCTGTAGCAGGGTGTATATGCGAAATATTTCTTCGGAAGCTCTTCTTCCTTTAAAACTTCATTTCGATGAAAGTTGATCAGAGCAGTTTCCGCTGTAGGGAGCAGAAACTGGCCTCCCTCTTCAACTTTAAACACATCTTCCTTGAATTTCGGGAACTGCCCTGCGGTATAACCGCAATCATAATTCAATATGTGAGGAGGAAGCATAAATTCATAATCGTCTTTTATATGCTCCGTAATAAAATAGTTCAGTAAAGCCCATTCCAGTAAAGCACCGTCTTTTTTGTATATCCAGAAACCGTTGCCTCCCATTTTAACACCGCGTTTGTAATCTATCATATCGAGATGCTCGCAAAGCGCCACATGATCTCTGGGTACAAAGCCAAATACAGGTTTTTCACCTACATATTTCACAGGTTTATTATGTGTCTCATCACCTGCTTCAACATCCGCAGCCGGAGTATTCGGAAGCACTTCAAGGAATTCCCTGATCTTTGTTTCTAGTTCTGTGATATCACACTCATATGAAGATATCCTTGTTGAAAGTATTTTCATTTCATCAAGAAGTTTCGAAACCTCCAACCCCTGCTTCTTAAGTTTGGGAATATCATTGGAAACTACATTCTTCTGAGCTTTCATCTGCTCGACTTCATAAATATTCTGCCTGCGTTTTGTATCCCATTCGAGCAACTCCGTGAAATCCACTCTTAAGTTTCTCTTAAGCAATGCCTGCTCGACTTCTTCTTTATTGTTTCTGATGCGAATGATATCTAACATGATTAATACCTCTCAATATTTTATTCATAATAAGGTGATATAGGCCTTTTTGTCAAGAATTTATTCAACCTTTACATTTTCCTTATCAGAAAAAAGCTTTTTGTATGCACATTTTATCCTGTTCATGGCACTTTCAAGCATTTTCCGGTTTGTCCCAATATTTATTCGTTGGAAGCACTCCCCTTCAGATCCGAATATGTCCCCGGTATCAAGAAACAGTTTTGCTTCATCCTTAAAGAAACTGTTGACCTGCGCATTTGACATTCCCATATCCTTACAGTCAATCCATATGAGATATGTTCCTTCAGGCTCCACCAGTTTTATTTTAGGTGTGTTTTTAGTCAGAAACTCCCGAACATAATCCACATTACCCTTGAGATATGCAAGTAACTGCGAAAGCCATTCATCGCCATATTTATATGCGGCCATCGTAGCTATGATACCCATTGAATTGACCATCCCTGCCGACATGCGGACAAGCTCATCCTTAAATCTCTTCCTAATATCCGGGTTAGGGATGAAAATATTGGAAATCTCCAGCCCGGCAATATTGAATGTTTTGCTTGGAGCTGTGCATATTACGCACCTCTGTTCAAAATCACTGTTAAGATCAGCTATTACGATATGCCTGTTTGGTTCATATATGAAGTCTTCATGTATCTCATCGCATACTATGATGACATTATGTTTACGGCATATATGACCGATCCTTATAAGTTCATCTTTTGTAAACACCCTGCCTACAGGATTATGAGGGTTGCATAGAATGAAAAGTTTTACGCTGTTGCTGATTATCTGTTTTTCAAAATCAGCATAATCTATGGTATATCTGCCGTTATTATATATAAGGGAGCTTTTGATCAGTTTCCTGTTGTTATTTTCCACCACGCGTCTGAAGGGACTGTACACAGGAGTCAGTATGATAACAGCATCACCTGTTTCAGTAAGAGCACGTATCGCAGTCGACAATGAGAAAACAACTCCGGGCGTAGTGATCATCCATTCTCTTTCAGTTTTGAAATTATGGTGTCTGATCATCCAGCCTGATACTACATCAAAATATTTTTCCGGCATTTTCGTGTAACCGAATATGCCTAACGCATTAGTTTTATGTAAAGCTTCTTTGATCTCATCTGCGACCGTAAAATCCATATCTGCTACCCATAGAGGCAGATGCTCATTTGTGTATCCGAAATCTTCAGGATAATCATATTTAAGTGAATTCGTATTATGCCTGTCTATGACTCTGTCAAAATTATAAGTTTTCAAGTTCCGTGCCGCCTTTCGCAGATATTATACCACTCTTAACAGGCGTTTGCCCCATACAGATATTTTTGTTATAATGGACATCAAGAGGTTAAAATATGAAAGTTAATGTTCTTATATGTGATGATGATCCCATTGTCCATGAGGCATTGGGTGTTTATTTCGATCAATATGATTTTGATCACAGCTCAGCTATGGACGGAGAGGAAGCCTTGAGAATGTTTAAGGAACAGTCTTTTGATATAGTCATACTTGACATCATGATGCCTAAAATGAGCGGTACGGATGTCTGCCTGGCAATTAAAGAAAAAAGCGAAATACCGATCATAATGCTTACAGCAAAAGGCGAGGAAGTCGACAGACTGCTCGGCTTCGATCTTGGCGCCGATGATTACATTGTAAAACCTTTCAGCGCAAGAGAAGTCATTGCCAGGATCAAAGCAGTTTTAAGCAGAACCAAATTCACTAAAGAACATAATATATCTGATGTTGTCAGATATAAGCAGCTTGAGGTCAACATCACAAGATATTCCATTTTCATAAATGGTGTTCAGACTCATGCAACTCCTAAGGAAGTAGAAGTCCTTTTCCTGCTCGTTTCCAATCCTCAGATCGTATTTTCACGTGAGCAGATAATGGATGCGATATGGGGATACGAATATGTAGGTGATACCAGAACGATAGATACGCATATAAAGAGGATACGCGCAAAACTTCCGGACAGTATGCAGAAATGTATTCAGACTATTTATGGTGTAGGTTATAAATTCGAGGCTATGGATGACTAGACTTCTGAATAAGCCGTTTTTTATCCGTATAGTTTTTCTGGTGATTTTTATCATCATTATCGCTCTGATCTCAACAATTGTAATGTATTCTATATCCTCTGAGAAGATATTCGTTGAAAACCAGATAAACAGGCTGGAAGAGGAAACAGACATGCTTGCTACCCTGATACCGACCGAATGGATGACAAGGGATATACTGGATAAATTTTTCGACAAGGTTTTTCAGGCTGAATCCACAATACTCAGCAGCTATGTAGTCGTCAGCGACAAACTTAATGTTGAAATATACTCATATGTACCAAAAAGTGAAAATGCGAATATCCAATTCGATAAAAAAGCTATGGATAAGTTTTATAAAGATTATTTAAGTGTGTATATCAAAAAAGTAATGACAGGCCAATACTTCACCATTGAAAATAAAGATAATGATTTCGGTTCGGAAATGATAATCATTATGCGTCCTATATATTCCGATAACGGAACCATTGAAGCGACAATAACCATATGCAAATTCGTCGATGATATAAGCATGGAGCTTTCTAATATCACAAAGTCCCTTATAATATCAATGATCGTCGTATTTATCCTGATGCTTTTTCCAATTTATCTATTTTCTAAAAGTATTACCAAACCTCTCATGCAGATCCGTGATATAGCGATATCGATGGAAAAAGGTGATTTTACAGTAAAAGCGGAAGAAAAATATCCTGGTGAAATAGGACAACTGTCGATCGCTATGAACCATCTGGCTTCGGAGCTTTCCAATAATATGGACCAGCTTGTACGCGAACGTAATATTTTAAAAGGAGTCCTGAACGGTATGAATGAAGGGATCATATGCCTTGATACAAAGGGCTCTATCATCGTGATAAATCCTGCTGTCTCAAAGCTTTTTAATACCGATATGAAAGATACGTTAAAGGAAAATATAATACCTATTAATGATGTCTGGACAGATTTTGATATTTCAATAACTGAAAATTCGACAATAGAGAAAACTTATTTTTTCAATGGCATCAATATTTTCATAGTGATCACCCCGCTTCTTGTGAACCGCATCGTGATCGGAGCTGTCGGTATCTTCAGCGATATCACAAAAGAAGTCAGACTTGAACAGACAAGGCGTGATTATGTCGCTAATGTATCACATGAATTAAAAACGCCTCTGACAGGCGTTATGGGTCTTATCGATCCCTTAAGGGATGGTATCGTCACTGAACCTGCAAAACGCCAGAGGTATTATGATCTTATATCCATGGAAGTGAACCGTCTGAACAGACTTATAAATGATCTTCTGGTATTATCAAGGCTCCAGTCCTCCTCGGATATATTTGCATCTGAAAAAGTAAATCTGACCGATGTCATACGCGATCAGGCAGACAGATTCGCATTCACAAAGAACAGTAAAAACATGGTGATTAAATGCGATATCCCCGAAGAACCGATATATGTAAACGGTAATATGGATAGGATCGATCAGATCATGACCATTTTGCTTGACAATGCCGTGAAGTTCTCAGACGAATCAAGTGCTGTCAGGATCAGCGTGAGCGAAGACCAAAACAAGTATGTTGTCTCTGTAGAAGACAATGGCTGCGGTATAAGTAAGGATGATCTTCCGTATATTTTCGACAGGTTCTATAAATCCGATAAATCAAGGACACATAGCGGTTCGGGTCTGGGACTTTCAATAGCAAAAGAAACTCTTATCCACATGAATGAAAAACTTTGGGCTGAAAGCGACGGAACAAACGGATCTGTATTCCGTTTTACTCTGTCTAAATTCGAAAATTTTTAGATAACACGACGATCCCTTAATGTTATTTACTTATTTTGACCGACCCATAGCGGCCTTTATGATTCTGTGTTACTCCGGCGATTCCGCTATATACCCTTAGCGCAGCATCAAGCACATTCTGGTCGCTGCATGAAAAGATAAGAGGTTTTTTAATTATACTCTGTACATTGTCGGTAAAATCAGCAAAGAATCTGCTGTCATTACCGTTATACTTCAGTATATATGCATCTTTTTCCTTATCGCAAATATCGTATACCATATCAAGATAGAAAGCGATTCCGCTGTCTCCTATTTCCCATTCATAACAGGAATATTCCCTGTCCATATCCAGTACTTCATACTGTGAAAATATGTAGTTGCCCTTATCACCCGGTATACTTATGATCCTCTTTTGATCCTTTATATCCTTCATACCGCATATATAATCAGGAGTAGTGCCGCAGCAGCCGCCAATTATTCCTATGTTGTATTGAACAAGGTCTCCTGAATAACTGCAGAAATCCTCCCTGCTTTGCATATAAACGGCTTTGCCTTCGATATATACGGGTTTCCCGGCATTTGGTTTTACACACAGAAAATCCTCAAAAGAAGCCATAGACTTTAAGATAACGCTCATTGATTCCGGGCCGTATGAGCAGTTCACGCCTACTACATCCGCTCCCATTTTTTTAAGCAGTCCCGCACATACATAAGGCGGATTACCCATTAAAGTCATCGCATTCTTTTCATATGTCATATTACAGATTACAGATTTGTTGATCGTCTCCTGGTTTGCCAGAAGAGCGATCCTCATCTCCTTCAGATCTGAAAAGGTCTCAAAATTGATGATATCAGCACCTCTGCATGCATATATGTGTTCCTTGAAAATATCATAAGCCTGATCAAATCCCATGTTACCGTTTGGTGCTAAAAGCTCACCGATGGGCCCTATTGACGCTGCTACAAGAATGTCCCTGCCATTTACTGCTTTTCTGGCAAGTTCGATACCTGCTTCATTGATCTGATCAAGTTTGTCCTCCAGCCCGTGACGCTTAAGGAATACCGAGTTTGAGCACAATGTGTTAGTTTGTATGATATCGCTTCCCGCATCGCAGTACATCCTATAGATATTCTCAACGATATCAGGATTTGTGATATTGTATTCCTCTGCAGCTTCATTTTTTTTCAATCCTGCTTTTTGCAGCATATATCCTTTCGATCCGTCAAATATGTATATTCTGTTTTTATCGAAAATCGTCTTGTTCATCTGTTTTCCTCTGTCCATGTTATTTTGTCTTTGAATACAGAGCTGTTATATGAGTTTATGCATCCACAGTATTTCTGTCTGTATAATCCGAGTTCTTTTGCCATATTCTGGCCTTCCCTGAAACCTTCACGAAAATCATAATAAAAGAATTCTATCCCATATTTTTCGGCCATGTCATTACACACTTGTTTTATTATTTCGTGTTTTTGATAAATACTTACTAGTAATGTGGTGGAAAAAGCATTGTATCCGTGTTCTTTTGCGTATCTTGCCGTTTCTTCCATCCTGAGCCTGTAACAGTCCAGGCATTCATAGCCTTTGCATTCCCAGCGTTCCTGAAGGAATTCCTCATTCTTTATAAGATCAATGGAAAACCTTTCACAATACCCAGTAAGCGTTTCCAGTCTTTTTCTGTGCTCCATAACCGGATGGATGTTGGGATTGTAAAAGTAGGAATCAAATCCTGATCCCAATTCATTCAGTTTTTTATGAACATATACAAGGCATGGTGCGCAACATGTGTGCAGCAGCAAACTATTTTTGCTCATATGGTATATTCAGATGCTCATATGCCAGGCGGGTAGCGCATCTTCCTTTCGGAGTCTTTTTAATGAAGCCTAACTGCAGCAGATATGGTTCGTATACATCCTCAATGGTGTCTCTTTCCTCGTTTATACTTGATGCAAGGGTGCCGACCCCTACAGGGCCTCCTGCAAACTTTTTGACTATTGTTTCTAGTATCGCTCTGTCAGTATTATCCAACCCGAGTTTATCAATCTCAAGTTTTGACAATCCGAAATCCGCTATTTCACTTGTAATTACATCTTCGCCTTCGACCTGTGCAAAGTCTCTTATCCTTTTTAACAGCCTGTTTGCGATCCTTGGAGTACCGCGTGATCTTCTTGCTATCTCACTCGCCCCGTATTCGTTTATATTAATGTTTAATAATCCTGCGCTTCTGTTCACTATCTGACAGAGTTCATCCGTAGAATACATTTCCAACCTGCATGTAACGCCAAATCTGTCTCTTAACGGCGATGAAAGCATTCCTGTCTTAGTTGTTGCTCCGATAAGGGTAAAACGGTTAAGATCGAGTCTGATTGTCTTTGCGCTTGGTCCTTTACCTATTATAATATCAAGAGCAAAATCCTCCATTGCCGGATACAGGATCTCTTCTACAGTCTTATTCAACCTGTGTATCTCATCAATAAATAACACATCGTTTTCATTTAAGTTCGTAAGAATTGCAGCAAGATCCCCTGCTTTCTCGATCGCGGGTCCGCTTGTCACCCTTATGTTCGCACCCATTTCTGATGCGATTATCCCTGCAAGAGTGGTTTTTCCCAGTCCCGGAGGGCCTGCAAGAAGAACATGGTCTATCGGTTCATTTCTCTTTTTTGCAGCTTCTATAAAAACCTTGAGATTCGCTTTTATTTTTACCTGCCCAAAATATTCTTCGAAAACTTTGGGACGAAGTGTGGTTTCACTCTGATCGTTCTTAATAAAAGTAGGTGTTACAAATCTTTCTTCATCCATTAAATCATGATCTCCTATTTTTTCAGGTAATTTAGTGCTTTTCTGATATTGTTCTGCAGTGTATCATTCATATCATATACATGATCTAAAGCTTCCTGTGCATATTTTGGCTGATACCCAAGTACCAGAAGCGCATTGGTTATCTCATCATATTTATCGTCTTTCGATATACATTCATTGACTGACGGTTTTTCAGAAATAGCCAATCCTTTTAATTTGTCTTTAAGCTCAAGTATTATCCTCATTGCTGTCTTCTTACCTACACCCGGAGCTTTTGACAGAGATGCGGCATCATCGCTGACGACCGATAAAGCTACCTCCGACGGTGTCATAACTGAAAGTATCGACAGAGCTGCTTTTGGACCGATACCTGATATGCTTATAAGCAGATTGAAAAGAAAAAGCTCTTCCTCTTCCGCAAATCCGAATATCTGCATAATGTCTTCCCTTACATGAAGGTATGTATGCATCAGGACATCGTCATCCGGCTGCATCTTTGTCATGGAATGCAGGCTGGTAAATATCTTGAATCCTATACCGTTATTATCTATGACGACATGATCCTGTTTTTTCGTTATCAGTTTCCCTTTTATATATTCGTACATTTCTTCATAATCCTTTCAGCTCTGTAGGAATTCGCATGACATATGGCAACAGCCAGAGCATCGGCAGCATCATCAGGTTTTGGGATATCTTTCAGGTTACCTAATACTTTAACCATCTGCTGTACCTGGTTCTTGTCCGCCCTGCCATAACCCACAAGAGCCTGTTTTATCTGAAGCGGAGTGTATTCAAAAAAAGGTTTGTCTTTCTGAGCCACAGCCAGTACCGCTACACCTCTTGACTGGCAGACATTTATCACGGTCTTCTGGTTCGTGTTATAGAATAAGGATTCCATTGCTACATGATCAGGTTCATACCTATCCAATACTTCCTTTATTCCCATATAATTGGCCAGCAGTCTTTTGTTGAAATCTGTGTGTGCTTCGGTCTTTATGACTCCATATTCAAGCACTTCCACTTTACCGTTATCATAGTTTATGATCCCATAACCCATTATAGCAAATCCGGGATCGATACCCATTATCCGCATAGAATACTCCTTATTTTCTGATTATATCACGTAATCTGCACATTTCATACAGACTGATCGAACATCCGTTAAGGCAAATCAAAAAAGACCGTTATGGTCTTTTCATGTGAATTAGGATCGAAAATCAAATATAACGTTCAGCAGACGATCATTTTAATATAAGGTAAAGGAGTATAGCTGTAACTGCAAAGAATATTGCTATATATACTGTATACTTGCCAAGGATCTGATCTATTGCTTTACCTTTGGTTTTCCCGAAGAAGGTTTCCGCTCCGCCTGCTATGCTTCCGGACAATCCGCCTGATTTACCGGATTGCATCAGTACCATTACTATTACTGCAAGACATACTATTATATGTACAATACCAACTACTATCTTCAATGTGTCACTCATTCGTTACCTCCCAAATTTCAAGCCTTACTAATATAACACAGAAAATCTACCATATCAAGCATATTTTTTTACCGTCAGATCTGTCCCTTTATGATATCACGGCTCATAGGCTTCATTCTTCTGTATTTTGTTGTCATTTTATAATATCTGCCGGTTTTAAAACTCCTGAAAACCGCATCCATTATTTCCAGTACATGGCCGTTCTGCTGACAACCCGCTCTTGGTGCATCCTTGGTACGTATGCTTAAAGCCATATCAGCAAGCCCCAGCCCTCTGCTGTTCTCATTATAAATATGAGTGAGCGGTACTTCCTTATACCCTGTTCCATCGGATGTCGCTAACATGACGGGTCCTCCAAAGCAGTTCGGATCAGGAACTTTGATGCTTCCCTTTGTTCCATATATCTCTATCAGAGGCAGATCGCTCTTTTTACAGTCAAATGTTGTTATGATGCTTGCGGTCGCTCCGCTTGTGAAACATAACATTGCCGATACATGGGTTGGCGTCTCAACTCTAATCTTCTCCATATAATGAGGCTGGCTTGTGATCGTTCTTTCTTCGAATGCAGTGTTGTTCATGCCTGCTACGATTTTTACTGATCCCATCAGATTTATGAGAGCCGTTATGTAATACGGTCCCATATCGAACATCGGCCCTCCGCCTGCTTTGTAATAGAACTCAGGATCCGGATGCCAGCTTTCATGGCCTTTGCTCATCATGAAGGCTGTAGCTCCGACTATATCACCTATATATCCGTCATCTATGAGCTTCCTGCATGTCTGTATCCCGGCTCCCATGAAGGTATCCGGAGCGCCTCCAAGAAGCAGACCCTTCTCTTTTGCTATATCCATAAGCTCTTTACCCTGACCGAATTCAAGACTTAATGGTTTTTCAGTATAAACATTCTTGCCGGCAAGTAAAGCCCTTTTACAGATATCATAATGGAAGCATGGCTGTGTGATGCACAGGATCAATTCAATATCTTCGCATATAAGCATCTCTTCAAAAGTCATTATATGAGGCACATTATATTCCTGTGCTGCTTTTTCGACTCTTTCCTTAATCAGGTCAGCACATGCATATACGTTGATTATGTCATTAAACACAGTAGTAAGGTTCTTAAAATATATACCGCTTATACATCCGCATCCCACTATTCCCAAATTTACCTTTTTCATTTATGCTCTCCTTATCTTGCCGCCCATAAAAATCCCCGGCGCATTAATTCCAAAGCTTCAGGTATATCAAACACATTTGCAACATGTCCAAGGCTGTTATAGAAAATTTTGGCTTTTCCCCATCTCTTCGTATAGACTACCGGAACATCAACTGCTCCGTTTGCCGTATAATAACCGGGTTTTAGAGGGAATCTTGTTGTAGCCAGTACATTTACTGCAGGATCGACATGTATGTAATACTGCTCCGATGTCACCTTAAAATCATCTATCCCTTTAATGATCTCTGAATCAGATGTTTTTTTGATATTTACCATATATTCTGTTCCGTCATTACCCGGATGGTCGACCCACTGCGATCCGGTTATAAACTGCCATTTCGTGCTCTGCCTGAATGAATCGCACATCCCGCCGTGGCAACCCGCCATTCCGACTCCGAATTCACCTAAAGCTTCGCTGACATTATTGACATAATCGTTTGCGATCTCACCCATGGTCCAAAGAGGAATGAAAAGATCAAATTCTTTCAGTGCCGAAAGATCTCCTAAAACATCCTGCGTATCGGTCCTCGTAACTTCAAATCCTTCTTTTTCCAACACATTCTCAAAAATGATACCTACCTGTTCAGGTTCATGGCCTTTCCAGCCGCCCCACATGATCAGTGCTCTTTTCATAATATGAAACTCCTATTACCCATATATTTTTTCACACACATGATACACCTATATATTAGTTTTTATTCACCGCTAATTCAATAAGATTATTATCATTTTCACAGATCCTGCATATCCCGTTCCTGTCATATTTATTCAAAGGCCTGCCGCATATGCTGCATTTTACTCTTTTTAATGATGAATGGTCCATAAGCTCCCTGTTTATCCTGTCTGCGATCTCCAGCTTCTTGTCTTTAAGCCATACGAAATCTGGTTTATATCCCATATTCTTTGCAAATGAATAATACAGGTCAAGACACTTATAGTAGTCCTCAAGAGCGATGAGGCTATAACCCTTAAGAGACGGTTTAAATATTTCCTCCTTATATGAATATAACAGCGTGTAATCCTTGAAAAGCTCCAGTACCGTTTCGTTTCCCTCGTCAAATGGTATGGAAGACAGCCGAAGCATTTCTTTTTTCGTAAATGAATCGTGTATCTTTTTTACAAGCTCGCATAGATTTATTGTCCTTGTCACATCCTGTTTCACATAAAAGCTGCCTGTTGGCATAGACTTCCATATTTTCAAAGCATCTACGATGTCACAGTCTATATCCAGCAAAACATCCGAAAATCCAAGATACGCATATTCGATTCTACTATTTGGAGTATCAAGGCTCTGCTGTATGATTTCAGGATCGCTTACTGTTGACACATATCCTTTTTCGTACATTCCCTGTCTGCCTGCCCTGCCTGCGATCTGTTTCACTTCCCATGGTACCAGCATCCTTGTCTGTGTTCCATCATATTTCTCGGTTTCCAGAAATACTATCCTTCTTATAGGCAGATTAAGACCCATACCTATTGCATCTGTCGCAACGACAACATCGGTTTTACCTTCAAGAAACATTTTCAACTGTTCTTTTCTTGTTTTATATGGCAATGCACCATAGATCATGCTTGCTTTCTTTCCGGATCTGTAAAGCTCATCTGCGACCCGTAAAACGCTCTTTCTGGAAAAAACAACAAGAGCATCGCCTCTTTCCGCTTTCTCGAGTCTGAATGGCTTTTTTGAAAAGACGAGATCGGTATTCCTTGTGTGCTCAACTATTTTATACTTGTCTTTACAATCCTCTACGATAGTAACAAGTATGTCTTTGGCTTCCGGCGCACAGCATAAGTGCATTTCGGCACCTTTCATTCCAAGTATCGCCTTTGTCCACCAGCATCCCCTGTCTTCATCCTGTATAAGCTGGCATTCATCTATTACAACAACATCATAATGCTCGCTGTAATTTGCTTTCTCAACTGTTGATGCTATGTGATCAGCCCCTTCGATTATATCTTCTTCCTCTCCTGTGAGCATACTGCATGGTACATTATCATCTATAAGGCGTTCCTGCACCTCCAGAGCAAGTAATCTTAAAGGTGAAAGATATGCGCCTTTTTTTGCTGCTTTTAATGCCTCAAGCGCGCTGTAAGTCTTCCCGGTATTAGTCAGACCGATATGAATAATAAACTGTCTTTTCATTTTCCTTGTTTCGGGATATTCATCTTTCGGATTGTCAGGTATCAGTTTCTCTATCTGTTCTTTCGCTATCCTTCTAAGAAAAACGGTTCTATATAGATCAAGAACTGTGTTGTTCACCAGTTTGGCTGCAGTTTTCTCATCTTCAAACATATCAAAAACATCAGGATATACATATTGCCCTGTTTTATATATCTCATACATATATAATTCAGTGCATGCCATTTTTTTTAGTATCTCATCAAGCATCTCTTCAGTGCAGGAGGTTTCACTGAAAAATGGCATTACATTTTTCAGCATGAGTCTTGCTCTTCTTATATACATTTCAGCATTATTAACAGTGATCCTTTGTTTATACATGTGGTAAATGTCAGAGGAGAACCTTGCGATCTTGTTCTTTGAAGGCGTTCTCATCCTGTTTTTTGACTTTGCGAAAAACAGTCTTTTAAACAGAGAAGCAAGAAATATAGATTCAGGCGTGCTTATGATCTCAATACTTTTTTTTGTCATCAGATACCTTTATTCTTTATCGCATCCCTGGCAAGCTTATCACATCTGTTATTGTATTTATTGTCGCTGTGTCCTTTTACCTTCACCCATGTCATCCTGTGTGTATTGTTGTATGCATCGAGTGTTTTCCATAACTCCAGATTCTTGACTTCACCGTTTTTGTCCCTTACCCATCCGTTTGATCTCCAGCTATCGACCCACTTTTGGTTGAACGCATTTATAAGATATGACGAATCCGAATAAAGCACTACTTCGCAGGTTTTCTTTAGAAGCTTCAAAGCTTCTACTGCAGCGGTAAGTTCCATTTCGTTATTGGTAGTCTCTGCCTTATATCCGGATATTTCCTTTTCCGTTCCGTTATATATCAATATTGCTCCGTAACCTCCGGGACCGGGATTATTCTGACATGCGCCATCAGTATATATCTCTACTATTTCGGATCTTTTTATATCACCGCTCATTTCTATACATCTGTTTTTCGTTACTTCGACCGCTTCTTTTACTATATTCATAAAGTCTTTCCCGTTAAGTCTGTTAACACCTTCGATCGTCGTACCATTAGGCGAACAGATGGATTTTATAAGGTCATCGATGTTCCTTCCATCTTCCAGCACATATGATGCTGAACCTATCACCGTCTGGCATGCCATCATCCTTGCATCATCAGCTGATATACCATTGTTCATGGCAGTGTCCTGCAGCGCTTTTATGAACATGAAAACAAATGCAGGTCCTGAACCTGCGACTGCAGTCGTGATGTTCATAAGGCTCTCATCTTCAACTACCACCGTTTTGCCAATAAAACCGAAAAGCTCCTCTGCATGCTCCATATCAGCATCGGAAGCATAACTTCCTTTACACAGAGATGTCATACCCAATGAAATGGATGCCGGCATATTTGGCATTACACGGATGCATCTTATACCTTTTAGTATTTTTTCATATGATGCGATCTTCCTTCCTGCAGCTATCGATATGAACAGTTTATCAGCAAGATCGATATCAAAACTGCTGATATCCGTCAGCAGATCATCCATCTGGTTTGGTTTTACACAGATGATCACCGTATCTGACTTTTTTATAACATCATGAACAGTAGCCAGTATTTTCGTTTTCTTGTCAAGAAGATTTTCCACCTTGGTTATATCCTTGTCGGTTATATATATGACTGAACCGCTCTTTTTAAAACCTTTTATAAGGGAGCTTCCCATATTCCCGGCTCCGATAAAACCTATCTTTTTATCCATTCTTCACCTCAGTAATAATTATTGTGTCTTTTCTTACGGGTCTGTCCATTTTCATATAATATATCATTTCCGGATGGTTTGCTGCTTTTATTGATTCGTTATTTTCATCAGACATCGTATGCGCTTTCTGCCTGAAGTTGCTTTCACCGGGTACCAACATCTGTATCTCATCGCCTTCAAATAACGGATTCATTTCCCTGATCTTGGCAAGTGAATGAACCGGGTCATAATCGATAACGATCCCGACATAGGAATGGGTCCTGACATAACTTGATGTACTGTATATCATTGAATCTTTTGTTTTTCTGATATGATCCTCATCACCCAGGTTATATGCAGTAGTATAGTCCCGGTGACTCGCCATGCTTACGATCCTAAGATATTCATCCTTATTGGCCTCGTATATCCCAGGGTCAAGGAAAAAGCCATCCAGCGCCATCCTGTAGCCTTTTACAACGCACGCAACGTAAAAAGAACTTTTCATGCGCCCTTCTATCTTAAAACTGTCGGAACCGCATTCGATAAGTTCCTTTATGTATTCTATCATGCAGAGATCTTTCGAATTCAATATATATGATCCGTTTTCGTCTTCATATACAGGATAATACTGCCCGGGTCTCTTCTCCTCCATCAATGAATAATTCCATCTGCATGGCTGTGCGCAGTCTCCCTGGTTTGAATCCCTGCCTGTCATGTATGCACTCAAAAGGCATCTCCCCGAATATGAGACACACATGGCTCCGTGAACGAATATTTCGATCTCATGTTCTTTACCAATGGCCTTTTTGATTTCCCTGACATCGTTCAAAGTAAGTTCCCTGCCGAGTATCAGCCTTTTTGCACCCAGCCTGCAGAATAATTTTGCGCTTTCCCTGTTGATTATGTTTGCCTGCGTGCTTACATGTATATCTATGCCTTTGGCATATTTCTTTGCATATGCTATAACACCCGGATCCGCTATTATTATACCGTCCGGTTTTGCTTCATTTATCTGCTGCAACAGTACTTTTATATCATCAAGATCCTTATTCTTTGGAATTATATTCACTGTAACATATACTTTTTTATTTATTCCATGCGAATATACGACAGCCTCGAATAATTCTTCGGGACTGAAATTCTCTGATTTATCTCGTAAACTGAATCTGGTCAGCCCCAGATAAACGGCATCTGCGCCATATTCAAAGGCAACCTTCATTTTTTCCCTGTTTCCAGCGGGAGCCAGCAATTCGGGTTTCATTATTTCCTTACCGATACCGATAATCCGTCTCCGATCGACAGGATCGCGGTGTCAAACCTTTCATCTTTCGTTATCCTGTCCAGAAAGCTTCTCAGCCTCTCCACAAGAGTTTTTTGCCGGTGAGGCACTTTATCACCTTTTGCTACCATGCCTCTGTACAGAACATTATCTGCGATCATGATACCGCCGCGATCGAGCATTTCTGAACAGAGATCGAAATATCTTTCATACTGTCCCTTAGCTGCATCGATGAATATTATATCATATTTCTTATTTACATTAGACAGATAGTCGTATGCTTCGGCATATACAACGTTGATCTTATCAGAGTACCCATATTTTATAATATTACTTTTTGCTGTCCCGGCCATGTCAAGATCGCATTCTACAGTGTCAATACTGCCGCCTTCATTAAGATATCCTGCAAAGAACATACTGGAAAGACCAATGGCACATCCAAGTTCTAATATTTTCCCTGGTTTCTTTATGGACATCACGGTTCCGAGCATTCTTAAAGTCTCTATTTTTGCGACAGGTATGCACTTTAAAACAGCTTCATCGTAAAGTACCTTCAACTGCCCTTCCAAAGGATGAAGAGTATCCTCGATGTATTTTTCTACGGAAGCGTTGACTATATTGAATCTTTTGACCATTGTTTTATTTCGAGTATATCGAAACGTTGTAATTATGTTGAGCAAGCGTCGTAGCATATGCATGAGCGTCAGTGCCATCATTCTTTGCTACATAATAATAATAGTTGTGTACTTCGGGATAAAGCGCTGCAGCGATACTGGATAATGACGGATTGCATATCGGACCGGGAGTAAGCCCCGCATACATATATGTATTATAACTGTTCAGTATCTTATGGTCTTCATTTGTAAGCTTTTCTTTTACCGCGCCGGTTTCATTGATATATATATATTGGATCGTTGCATCGATCTGCAGATACTGAAGGCTTTCATCTTTGGATTTCAACCTGTTGTATATGACCCCTGCGATCATGGCTCTTTCATCCATAGTCGCTGCTTCTTTTTCCAGTAATGAAGCGATGATCAGTATTTCGTCTATCGTGTACCCAAGTTCAGCTGCTTTTGCTCTGTATGTTTCATTGAATTTACTGTCAAAGTTATCCAGCATCTTTTCTATATTAATGCTCTCATCCACTGTTGTATCAAATATATATGTATCTGGGAAGAGATAACCGTCAAGCCTGTTCGTCCTTCTTGTATCTTTTGGTATAAGATCTATAAAGTCATAATCAAAATCATATGTATTGCAGACATTGAGGAATTCATCTTCATCAGCTATACCTTTATCAGTGAATATCTTGACAGTCTGCCCAATTGTAAGACCTTCGGTAAAGAATAGTTTCACTGTAGGATTAGGCACACCGTTCTGTGAAAGTATATATATAAGCATTTCATAACCCTCTGCGGTTATAAGGTCGATCTCGCCATCATCATATGTCACTGATGCATCGATGACGTGATTTCCGGATTTATAATTTCCTTCATTCCCCATAAACATAGAGTATATCCAAAAATATGTATCATTAACGATGATGCCCTCATCCATCAGTACTTTTGCTATCTGCTTTGTTGTGGAATTCGAAGGTATATATATGTTTTTTTCGTTTTCCTCATCTATCGTGCCTATGGCAGCCTTAGCATCAAATCTGCTTATCTCAGTCACGAGCGTATTTGTGAAATTGTAACCTTTATAAAACACAAAACCTAATGTGAACAGGAATAGAATCCATGAAATCAGAGTAACGAATTTCCTGAATTGTGACTTGGGCTTATATATGACTATTTTTTTAACACTCCGTTTTCTTGGTGAACGGGGTTTCCATATTTTATCAAGAAACACAAAAAAACGGTTAGGCTTTTTTTCTGTTATAACCTCTTCCATTTCAACTGCATCATTCTCTTTGGATGCTTCTGCTAAATTTTCGTCCACAATATCTATATTTTGCTTCAATCAAATCTCCATTACAACTTCGATCTTTTACATATTACCACAAACTGTTTTCGACTTCCATCACTTTTTGATCCTGGGATCCCCGCCTATGTCAAAGAATTTCTGTCTCATCCATTCAGCCCATTCGTATTGTACGTGAAGCGTAGTGTAATCGCCATAGTCCTTGACTATCAGACCGCCGTTCCTATGAAAAAGACGGACCATATCGCAAGCGCTCTTCTCGATCAGTTCTTTGTTGCCTGTAGGCAATATCCTCTGTATGTCCACAGGTGAATGGAGCGTCACTTTACCTGCTATTTTGTCTGCAAGCTTTTCTATTCCCATTAGAGTAGGCTGATCAAGCTGTAATGCATCTATACCTACTTCCATAAGGTCATCAAGTATTTCATATATATACCCGCACGAATGCATAAAAACTTTCATGCCATATTTATGCGCGGTATCACACAATTTTATAAATGCAGGTTTAAATATTTCACGCCACATCTTTGGTGAAATCAAAAGCCTGTCCTGAGTGCCCCAGTCTTCACAGAAGAATATACCGTCAACACATTTCATGTGTCCGTATATCTCAACGATATTCAATAGTTTTTCCAGGACCATATCCTGAAGTTTCAATACATTATCCGTTTCAAGTATCAGATCTTCAAGGAATAATTCCATTTTTCTCATTTTCCTCATGAGCGAAAATGTATTTCCCGGAAGCGATCCTAGTATGAATCTGTTTTTATATGGAACAACGCTCAACGGAGCATCCTTAAACCTGGCTTCATCATCTATATCCGGTAATCTATATGAGGCAAGTTCATCCCACGAAGCAAGAACACCTTTGAGAACCTCTCCTCCACCCGTCTTGTCATGTCTCATTTTTCCCCAGAGATTCCCGTATTCATCTAAATGCATGAATCCATCGAAATCATGATACTGCGGGAATCTTTCTTTGAAAAATGAAGGTTCCTGCCATGAATACTCTTCTTTTTTGATCACTTCACATTCTACGAATTTCATATCCCGAAAAGAATCGTTATAGAAGTCAAAGCCTATTCTACCGGGATCATCAAATTCCAATACCTTTTTTATGACTGTTTTCGAAATCATTGCGGTACCTCCGTATGCATTATAACACGAATACCTTATCTGAAATATCTGACACCTGATTCAAACAGCTTCTGGTCCTTTATCCCGGGGATATTTTTAGCGACATTATTCCCGAATCTTTCGGAATGCCCCATCTTGCCCAATATCCTTCCGTCCGCACTTGTTATACCTTCTATAGCATAATATGAACCGTTAGGGTTGAACCTGATATCATAACTTGCATCACCGTTTTCATCTACGTACTGAGTAGCGATCTGTCCATTGGCTGATAACGTTTTATACATTTCCTCTGAGCATATGAATCTGCCTTCCCCGTGGCTCAAAGGTATGGTATACACGCCGCCAGTTTCACTGCAGGAAAACCACGGGGATATATTTGATATTATTTTGGTCATTACCATGCATGATACATGGCGTCCAATGCTGTTATAGGTGAGTGTGGGGCTGTTTAAAGACAGATCGCATATCTTACCGTTAGGAACCAGGCCAAGCTTGACAAGCGCCTGAAATCCATTACAGATGCCAACGATCAACCCGTCTCTGTTATATAAAAGATCATGAACAGCATCTTTGATATATTCATTTCTGAATACGGTCGCTATGAACTTGCCTGAACCGTCCGGTTCGTCACCGGCTGAAAAACCGCCGGGAAGAGCTATTATATTCGCTTCTTCGATCGCCTTCACGAATTCTTTTGCAGACTGTTCGATATCATCCGAAGTCAGATTACGAAGTACCTGTATATTGCATTGTGCTCCCTGATCAAGAAAAGCCCTTGCCATATCATACTCGCAGTTGGTCCCGGGGAAAACAGGGATGAATACTCTGGGTCTTGCAGTGTGTACAGTTGAATGTTTTATTTCCTTGGATATATAAAGACCGTTCGTGATCGCAGGATCAACTGTTTTGGCAGTTGTGGTGAATACTCTTTCATATGCCGATGTATACGACCCAAGCAGTTCGTATAACGATATGCTCTCTTCCTTTGTTTTGAAGACTTTTTCTTCGACTGTTTTCCCTATTACTACAACATCGAGTTCTTTTAGAGATGAAAGCAATTCACTGATGTTTTTCACTCTGTCACTGTCTATTTCAATTAATATATCACAGTATCCCGGCGTGAAAAGCAGTTCTGTTTCCGATGATGACTGAAATCCTATCATATTACCAAAACACATCTTAAGTAATGCTTCACATGCCCCGGCAGATTTCACAGTCATTGCAGAAATGATCTTATGTTCGCAAATCAATCTGTTTATGACTGTAAAAAGCTTCCTTGCATATATAAAATCGGGAGTTTCATCCGCATTCCTCTTTTGAGCGAATCGCATAATATAACTGTTGTTTTTCTTGAATTCTGAAGATATCACATTCTTGGAATCCATATATGATACTGCAAAAGATACAAGCGTAGGAGGTACATCAAGATCCATAAATGTACCAGACATGGAATCTTTTCCGCCTATTGCGGGGATACAAAGCTCTGTCTGTGCATAAAACGCACCAAGCAACGCTTCAAGCGGTTTCCCCCATCGTGATTCATCTGATCTGAGACTCTCGAAATATTCCTGTAATGAAAGTCTTATTTTATTATGATCCCCGCCTGCACATACGATTTTAGCAACAGATCCAAGTACTGCATAACATGCTCCGATAAAAGGAGACCATTCGGAGATCTTCGGAAAGAATGCGTATGACATCAATGTGCATATATCAGTCTTTTTTCCCAGGACAGGTATCTTTGCCGCCATGCATTCCTGAGGAGTCATCTGATATTTTCCCCCTAAAGGCATCAGTACAGTGTTGGATCCTATCGTGCTGTCAAATTTCTCGATCAATCCTTTTTTCGAGCAGACATTAAGATCGCTTAAAGTATTTTCTAATCTGTTTCTGGTACTTGTATTTACAGGTTTTGCAGTAAATGGATCATTTTCCGAGTCTTTAGCGATTATTCGGGCATTCGTTATCTGTGTGACTCCGTTTGTATCAAGGAAACTTCTTTTAATATCAACTATATACGAACCTTTCCACTTCATCCTAAGCCTGTCTGTATCTGTAACAACTGCAACAAAAGTAGCTTCAAGATTTTCCTCGCGGGATAACGACATGACCGTATCCATATCTTTTCTGTCGACTACGACAGCCATTCTTTCCTGCGATTCGGAAATGGCAAGTTCGGTTCCGTCAAGCCCTTCATACTTTTTTGGAACACTGTCAAGATCGATATCCAGTCCTCCGGCAAGTTCGCCTATTGCAACTGCTATACCGCCGGCACCGAAATCATTGCATTTCTTGATGAGCAGACTCATTTTTGGATTTCTGAACAGACGCTGTATCTTTCTTTCAGTTGGCGGATTGCCTTTCTGCACTTCAGCTCCGCACTTTGACAGCGATTCATCAGTGTGTTCTTTAGATGATCCGGTAGCTCCGCCCAAACCGTCTCTTCCGGTCCTTCCTCCTATAAGTATTACAACATCGCCTGCTTCTGCATCCTTGCGGACAATATTCTTTTTTGGGACAGCTGCGATGACCGCTCCGATCTCCATTCTCTTCGCGGTATATCCGTTATGATATATTTCATCCACCTGCCCTGTGGCAAGCCCTATCTGATTTCCATATGAACTGTATCCGTTGGCAGCTTCCCTGACGATCTTGATCTGCGGAAGTTTTCCCGGTAAGGTATCTTTCAGCTCTGCTAAGGGATCGCCTGCTCCGGTCACTCTCATTGCCTGATATACATATGCCCTTCCCGAAAGAGGATCCCTGATAGCACCTCCAATACATGTTGCCGCACCACCAAACGGTTCTATCTCTGTCGGATGGTTGTGTGTCTCGTTTTTAAACATTATGAGCCACTCTTCAGGTCCTTTATCCGTATCTATATTTACGATTATCGAACAGGCGTTGTTTTCTTCAGTGATTTCCATATCATCGAGATATCCGTTCTTCTTCAGATACTTAGCGCCAATGGTTGCGATATCCATAAGACATATTGTTTTTTCCGAATTCAGTTCTTTTCTTGTATTTAAATACCTGTCCCATGCTTTTTTACATGTGACATTGAATTTGTCATCTTCTATGATGACATTTTCCAGTTTTGTATTGAATGTCGTATGCCTGCAATGATCAGACCAGTAAGTATCTATAAGCCTTATCTCGGTTATAGTAGGATCACGATGCTGTCCGATGAAGTAGTCACGTACAAACAGGAGATCCAAAAGACTCATCGCGAGCCCTAAAGACCTCCTCATTTTTCCGATCTCTTTTTTATCAAGTCCTATGAAACCTTTGATCGTTTCCACTGTTTGGGGTGTATCGAAAACCGCTGTCAGATCCTCTGGTTTTTCATCACATGCAAGTCTGCATTCAACGGGATTCACCATATATGCCTTTATTTTGTCGATGTCATTCTCAGTGACAGATCCGCTGACAGCTATGACCTTTGCCGTCCTGACTATCGGCCTGGTCTGTGATATGAGCTGTATGCACTGCTCACAGGAATCTGCTCTCTGGTCATACTGGCCCGGTAAAAATTCGTAGGCAAAAACCTCAGTATCAGGCATTTCAGGCAGATGCTCCTCGTATACGGTATCAGTCTGTATTTCCGCGAAGATACCATATTTGGCGTCCCTGTACACCTTATCAGACAGTCCCTGTATGTCATATCTGTTGAATAACCTTACACTGTCTATGTTTTTAATTTCCAGGAGTGTTAAGAACTGGTTTTTAAGTCTCTCCGCCTCAAGATCGAATCCCAGTCTTCTCTCTACAAATATCCTTATTACATTTTTCAAAGCTTTCTGCTCCCCTTTATTCTGTAATAATACTTCATATCACCATTTTACACTGTTTGTCGGTACAGTGCTTAGATCTTGTTCAACATTTCATTTATTCTTTTAATGAAATCCGACATGCCGTCCTTCTCAAGTTTTCCGGCTGTAAGCATAGCCAGCTGATAAATATACATAGCGATATCTTTTTTTCTGTCGCCATCTTCCATAGCGGCAAGTTTTTTCACTGACGGACTTTCAGTATTGAGAACAAGAGTATTGGACACTGGCAGATCCATGCTTCCATATAATGACTGCATCCCCTTCATCCTGTTTTCATATTCGTTAGCGGTTATGACACCGGGAACATCCGAAGTACTCATTGCTTTTAATTCAACTGTGACTTTATTTTCCTTCAGAAGGTCTTCGAAATACTTCTTCACATTGTCGAAACCCTCTACCTTGGCGTCTGTTCCCAATACATCTTTTATTGCGCTGTCGATGCTTTCAAATGTGAAACCGTTATTCTTGGATTCTATAAATGATATAAAATGCGGATCTAAAACATTGTCAAGTATAACAGCATTCAACTCATGTTCCTTGAACAGATTCACATATTGTGCCTGTGTCTTCTGATCAGAAACATAGAAAAACTTGTCTTTGAACCTCTTGTCCTTATCTTCAGAAAGCTTCCGGTACTCATCAAATGTATGATGTTTTCCATATATATCTTTGTACACTATGATTTCTTTGACCTTGTCATAGAATTTATCTTCTTTCAGACAGCCATATTTAACGAACAGATTAATATCGTCCCAGTATTTATAGTATTGTTCCGCATCGGATTTATACAGCTGTTTCAGCTTATCTGATACCTTCTTGGAAATGTGTCCTGATATCTTGGCGGAATACCCGTCATTTTGCAGAAAACTCCTTGATACGTTCAACGGAAGATCCGGGCAGTCTATCACGCCTTTTAGCAGCAACAGATATTCGGGGATCACTTCCTTGATATTGTCGGCAACATATACCTGGTTGCAATACAGCTGTATCTTTCCTTCCATCGTATTGTAATCATTTGTGAGCTTAGGAAAATACAGTATGCCATGAAGGTTTATCGGGTAATCCATTTTCAGATGTATCCAGAAAAGAGGTTCTCTATAATCATGGAACACGTCGATATAGAACTTTTTATATTCTTCATCTGTACAGTCTTTCGCATCCTTTAACCAAAGAGGATTTGTATCATTTATAGGCTTGTCGTCTCCGTCTTTTTTGGCTCCCTCTTCGGAAAGATAGATCTCATATGGCAGGAATTTACAGTACTTTTCGAGTATCTCCCTCAACTTCCATACATTCATCAGTTCCTTGTTTTCCTTGTCACCATTGATATGCAGTATAATGTCAGTACCGTGGCTGTCGCGTTTACCCTCTGTCATCTCAAATCCGCTTACGCCATCGCTCTGCCAGCGTACCGCTCCCTCAGTTTTTATATATGATTTCGTTTCGATCTCCACATTCTCGGAAACCATGAATACCGAATAGAAGCCTAATCCGAAATGCCCTATAATCTGATCCTTTGTATCCGTCTTATCTTTGTATTTTTCAAAAAAGTCTATTGCGCCAGAAAATGCTATTTGGTTTATATACTGCTTCACATCATCGAATGTCATTCCGATCCCGTTATCGCTCACTGTGATGATGTTTTCTTTTTTATTGACTCTGACATCTACTCTGTATTTTTGAGCAGCTTCGTCTTCGCCCATTGCAGATACTTTCTTATGCTTTGTGATCGCATCTACCGCATTGGATACGACTTCCCTTAAAAATATGTCTTTATCCGAATAAAGCCACTTTTTGATTATCGGTAATATGTTCTCTGTATTGATCGATATGTTTCCTTTTTCATTCATTGTTTTTTACCTCCAGATAAATTTATTGCTTTCTTTAATATTTTAACAGGACCAACGAGTACGATCCTGTTTCTCTTTACAACTCATATTCGCAAGTGCAGTAAAAGACTGCGGCAACAGATGCTGTTTCTGCTCTGAGTATCCTTTTACCAAGGGTAACTGCATATGCTCCGCTTTCTTTTAATAAACCTATTTCCTTTTCCGTAAATCCACCTTCAGGACCGATCATTATATTTATATTTTTAACGCTATGCGTGACTGCTTCATGAAGAGCTGCCTTAATTGAATAACTCTCTTCGTATTCATAACATACAAGCGTTATTGAGTCATGGGAAAACTGCTTTGTGCATGCATCCAGTGTTTTGGGTTCGCATACACGGACGATTTTTCCTCTTTTGCTCTGCATGGAAGCCATATGAGATATCCTGTTCCAACGCTCGACCTTCCTGGCCTCTTTTTTGTCCGTTACTTCCACGACAGTATTGCATGTTACCATAGGCTGGATCATATCCGCTCCGCATTCTATGCATTTTTGTATAACAGTATCGAATTTATCACCTTTAAGCAGTGCAGCATATAACGTGATCTTGCAGACAGGTTCGTTATTCACCGGGATCTTAAGCAAAATTTCGATTTTCGCGCTTGTGTTCTGATACTCGTAAAGTTTCGCGAGATATACGTTTTCATACCCGTCGCATATTTCCAGTTCTTCCCCTTCCTTGATACGCAAAGCATTCTTAAGGTGGTTATAATCATCACCTGTGATATTGACTGACATACCTGTATCGAACTTTTCCAGGACAAAGAATCTATGCATTTTGTTTTTCACCTATCATTGCCAGCCATCCGTTCATCCTGAGTATCTCTATGACGGCAAATCCGTTATCTTCCATGGATCTTCTGGTTTCCGTCTCCCTTTCGGTTATTATGCCGGAACAGACAAGGATCCCTTTGTCTGAAATGGAGTCTCTAAAAAAACTCATCATCGCTTTTATAACATCCGGAACTATATTTGCCAGGATCACATCGTATGACCCCTCACCTATGATCCTTTTTTTTAGATCTGCATCTGATAATATATTTCCATGATATGCGGTAAGCAGATCGCCTGCTCCGTTAAGAACGCAGTTTTCTTTGGTGACTCTGATGCTTGCTTCTTCAATGTCAAAAGATACGAGCCTTTTTGCACCTAAAAGCATTGCGGCTATCCCCAAAATACCTGAACCGCAGCCGGCATCCATAACCGACTCCTGTCCTTTGATGTATTTTTCCACTGCCGCCAGACATAATCTGGTCGTCTCATGAGTACCTGTTCCGAAACTGCTTCCGGGATCTATTTCCAACACTTTCCTGTTATCCTTATTATCATATGCTTCCCATGTTGGTTTGATCACAAGTCTTTTACCTATTTCTATCGGTTTGAAATACTGTTTCCAGTTGTTGGCCCAATCGGTCTCGTCGATCATATCCATACTCACATCACCGTATTTTGCCTTTATCGTGTCAAGCTGCATCCTTCCTTCATTATTATCGGCTAGATAAGCTGTCGCGCTTGTTTTACAGGTTTTCAGTTTCATAAGATCTTCGTCGATATAATCCCAGTTGAACGATTTATCCTGCAGGAATTCCTTGAAATCATCGCTGTCTTCAATAGAATACCCTGTTATGCCCAAATCAATAAAAAAAGCCTCAAGAATATCAAGGTCTTTTTTATCAGTATAAATTGTTGTTTTAATCCATTTCATCAGAATATTCTCTTTTTTTTCTTATCGTTTTTTTCACCGCACACGTCTGCATACGCCATAAGGGCTTCTCTTTCGTCTTTTGACAGTTTTTTGGGGACCGTTATATATACTTCAAATATCTCGTCGCCTCTTGTATCTCTGTTCAAAGCAGGAATTCCTTTATTCTTTAAGGTAAATGCTGTACCTGTCTGTGTGCCTTCAGGTATGCCGTATGTCACATTGCCGTCCAGTGTCGGTACATCGATATCCGCTCCTAATACTGCCTGAGTATACGATATAGGTATCGAGCAGTAGACGGTCGTATTCTGCCTCTTAAAAATCGAGTGAGGCAGGACTTGTATATTTACCAGCAGATCACCGGCAGGGCCTTGGTTCTGACCTGCTTCGCCCTGTTCCCTCAGTGAAATTATCTGACCGTTATCTATGCCTTTAGGAATGGTTATATCTATCTTTCTGTTTGTTTTAACACTGCCCATTCCTTTGCACGCTGGACAGTTTTCTTCGATTATTTTCCCTCTCCCATTACATTTATTGCATGTGGTTTCGGTTATCATCTGTCCGAACATCGTGTTCTGCTGTACCCTCATCGTACCTGTACCTTTACACTGAGGACACATTTTCATTGCTGTACCGTTTTTTGCACCTGTTCCCTTGCAGTCCGCACATTTTTCATTTCGCGTCACATTAAGAGTCTTCTTTGTCCCGAAAGCAGCTTCTTCAAAAGTAATAGTAACATATTCCCTAAGATCACGCCCTCTTATGGGCGCATTTCTGCGTGACGATGAGGATGTGAAGCCACTGCTAAATCCTCCTCCGCCGAACAGGTCGTTGAATATATCAAACGGGTTAAAGCCTCCGCTGAAACCGGAACCTCCGGAATAATTCAATCCTTCGAATCCGTACTGATCGTACTGCCTTCTTTTCTCAGGATCGCTTAATATACTATAAGCTTCGCCTACTTCTTTAAACATCGTTTCAGCTTCCGGTGATTTGTTGATATCCGGGTGATATTTTTTTGCTAAAACTCTGTATGCCTTTTTTAGTTCCTCATCCGTGGAATTCTTATTCAGACCAAGGACTTCATAATAATCTCTTTTTTCTGCCACAAGTTATGCCCCTTAAAATGATTTAAACCAGTGCCTCAGCGGTAATCTTCCGAATACCGCTGAAGCCAAAGATTCACTATATTTTACTTTTTATCCTTATCATCGTCAACTACTTCATAATCAGCATCGTACACATTATCTTCTTTAGGAGCTTCCTGCTGGGTGTTTGGATCAGGTCCCGCACCCGGTTGTCCCTGTTGTCCCGCCTGAGGACCTGCCTGCTGATACATCTTCTCTGAGAATTTGTATACCGCCTGCTGCAGATTTTCAGTAGCGGATTTAATGTTTGCAGTATCAGTTCCCTTGAGGGCATTCTTAACGTTTTCTATTTCCTCTTCGATCTTTGCCTTTTCACTCGGATCTAATTTAGCTGCATTGTCCTTCATCAGCTTTTCTGTCTGGTAGATCAATGCGTCAGCGTTGTTGCGTGTATCGATATCCTCTTTCTTCTGCTTATCCTCTTTTTCATGGGCTTTGGCATCATTTACCGCTTTGTTGACTTCGGACTCTGAAAGGTTAGTCGAAGCTGTGATCGTTACTTTCTGCTCATTGCCTGTACCGAGATCTTTTGCAGATACATTAACGATACCGTTGGCATCTATATCAAATGTGACCTCGATCTGAGGTATACCTCTTGGAGCAGGAGCGATACCTGTAAGCTGGAATTTACCCAATGTCTTGTTATACTGAGCCATATCTCTTTCGCCCTGTAAAACATGTATATCAACTGCGGTCTGTCCGTCTGCTGCCGTGGAGAATACCTGAGATTTCTTCGTTGGGATAGTTGTGTTCCTCTCGATCAGTTTCGTGCATACTCCGCCAAGAGTCTCGATTCCAAGTGACAGAGGCGTAACATCCAACAGGAGAAGGTCTTTGACCTCTCCGGTAAGGACACCTGCCTGTATGGCAGCACCTACAGCAACGCATTCGTCAGGATTGATACCTTTGAAAGGCTCTTTACCCATGAATTTCTTTACTGCTTCCTGTACTGCAGGAGTTCTTGACGAACCGCCAACGAGAAGGACCTTCTGGATATCCGCTGGCTTCAAGCCTGCATCATCCATAGCTTTTCTTAACGGTTCTATAGTTTTCTCGACAAGGTCAGCAGTCAGTTCATCGAATTTTGCTTTGGTAAGAGTTATATCCAGGTGCTTCGGGCCTGTTGCGTCAGCTGTGATAAAAGGAAGATTGATATTTGTGCTCATGACGCTGGAAAGCTCGACTTTAGCTTTTTCAGCTGCTTCTTTCAGCCTCTGTAAAGCCATCTTATCGTTTCTCAGATCTATACCATTCTCTTTCTTAAATGTTTCCGCTAGATGATCTATGACTCTGTTATCGAAGTCATCTCCGCCAAGTCTTGTATTGCCGTTTGTTGCCAGAACTTCAAATACACCATCGGAAATATCCAATACGGATACATCGAACGTTCCGCCGCCAAGGTCAAATACTAATATCTTCTGGTCAGTTTCTTTATCCATGCCATATGCTAAAGCAGCTGCAGTAGGTTCATTTATGATCCTCAAAACATCAAGTCCTGCTATCTTGCCTGCATCCTTTGTTGCCTGTCTCTGTGAGTCCGAGAAATATGCAGGACAGGTAATAACAGCCTGAGTCACTTTTTCCCCAAGATAAGCTTCTGCATCAGTTTTCAGCTTCTGAAGTATCATTGCTGAAATTTCCTGAGGTGAATATTTCTTGCCGTCTATATTGATCCTTCTGTCCGAACCCATATCTCTCTTAATAGATACTACGGTCCTGTCAGGGTTCGTTATAGCCTGTCTTTTTGCGACCTGGCCTACAAGTCTTTCTCCTGTTTTTGAAAACGCAACAACACTTGGTGTTGTTCTGTTACCTTCTGCATTTGCAATAACTATTGGCTCTCCGCCCTCTATTACAGCTACTACTGAATTTGTTGTTCCTAAATCTATTCCTATTACTTTTGACATTTTTAAGTCCTCCTTATTTGCCTTTGACTATTTTTGACTTTCATATAAAATAAATATTTATCCTACTACCTTTACCATGCTGTGCCTTACGACACGGTCTTTATATACGTAACCTTTCTTAAATACTTCGACTATGGTTCCTTTTGCTTTCGTTGCATCTTCGACTGTCATAACGGCATTATGGAATTCAGGATCAAACTGCTTATTCAGGCAGTCCATTTCCTTTATGCAAAGTTTTGATAAAGTATCTTCAAATTGCTTACGTATCATCTCTATCCCTTTTTGTACTTCATCCTGAGTGGCTTTCTTATTTGCTAATGCCAATTCCAGATTATCCAGTACAGGCAGGAATTTTTCTGTTATATCGATCAAGCATACATTATATATATCTTCCTTTTCCTTGGTAGTTCTCTTACGGAAGTTATCATACTCAGCGGCAAGTCTTTTCAAACTGTCTATCAGTTCATCGTTCATCTTCTGCAAACCGTTATCAGCGACAGTTTCAGTTTTCTCTGCCGGTTCTGAGGTTTTAGCTTCTGCATCTTTTTCCTTGATCACTTTCTCCTCTATGTCAGCTGTTTTTTTATCTTCCTTGCTTTTTGTCATTACTATACCTCCTTTTTCTCGTATTTTCTTTCTAATAATTCATTAAGCATGTTTTCTATATTATTCAAAGAATTCATGACTTTCCTGTAATCCATCCTTGTCGGTCCGACAAGTCCAAACGTTATCTGTCCTGCAGCACCAAGATCATATGTATGCTTTGCTATCGAAAGCTTGGCCAGATCATCGTTTTTTATTTCCGCTCCTATCATAGCAGAGAAAGCGTCATCCGTCGGAGATAAAAGTATGTCGCTCAGTTCACCTTCACTGTCGAGTGCATGGAATATGTTTTTCATTTCCATAACATCCTTAAAATCAGGAAATGACAGAAGATTCTCTTTACCCTTTAAATACACTTCATTCTCCTCATACTGATGCAGTATTTCCATGACTTCTGACACCGCTTTGATGAAGAAAGCTTTATTGTCCCTGTCAAATTTATCTATGAAAACAAAATTGGCATTCTGTATATCCTGAAGGGTCATATCATATAGCTTTTCATTAAGGTACTCTGACAGTATATTGACCTTAACATTTTCCGAAAGCTGTTCATTTATGATCTTGTGCACAACATTGCTGTTTTTCAATATCACTATGATCAGATATGTATCTTTTGCTACTGAAAGGATGTGGAAGGTATCTATCCTTGTTCCGTTACGTTTTAAAGCACCTATCGTAGTATAGGGATTGTTCTTTAAAAGCCCGTTGAAGATAAGATCCAATGCATCGTTTATCTCGACCATTTTCAAAAGTTTATATATTTTTTCTTCTGTCTCCTTCTGTTTTATGTATTCTGTAAGATAATCAACATAAAATCTGTATCCTTTGTCTGTCGGTATCCTTCCGCTTGATGTGTGTATTGAAGTAATATATCCTTCTTCTTCAAGATCATGCATCTCATTGCGAACTGTTGCGCTGCTTACTCCCATAGAATACTTATCTACAATATTCTTTGAACCTACAGGTTCTGCGCTGTTCACATATTCTTCAATGATCACCGTAAGTATATCGGCTGTTCTTCTGTCCATTTTCTCCTTCTTTAGCACTCGCACTTCTAGAGTGCTAACTATACTAAAAAATACCACTTAGGTATTTCTTTGTCAATATGTATTTTACGAAAATTTTGTGAACATATGATGAACAGCAACTTATACATATTGATACAGAACAAATCAGGGTTGGCTTGCATATTCAAACTGACCCGCTATTTCATATTGCTGCATAGATTCCTGATCAGTTATGGGCTTCATTTCTGATGCATTTTGTGTCAGCTTCGATCTGACAAATTGTACACTGTTTTTTAAAGCCTTTAAAACGGTATCTTGGCCTTTTATTATATAATTGTATTGTCCTGATGCCACTATCTCGACAGGTTTTGAATTCAGCTTTCCCAACATGAATTCCCCCTCGCAGGCAGTATCCCCGATCATTTCCATCCCGACCGCAGGATAGAGTGATTTTGGTGAAATTATAATATTCCCATTATGTTCATTCCCTGTTTTTAAATGCTCTTCTATACACTCGAATATATATATGGCCAGCATCTCAGGATCATGCCATGTACCGTCAAGTACAAGATCATAATTATTGTAGTCCCAATAATCCGCTTTATATATCTCCATGAACCTTTTATGCTCTACCGAAGCTCTTTCCATCAATAGTTTTTTAGCTTCCTCAACACAAGTGTAACCTTCCACATTCCCTCTGTCTGAGCGCATGACTCTTTTTGCTGCGACAAGCGGATCTACGGTCAGGAATACTTTATATGAATCTTTAACAAAATACCAGGCCATCCTGGAATCGAATATTATATTCTTATCTCTGTTTTCTTCAGAGATCCGTACAGTTGTTGTGTCTATTATACTATCCAGGTCAGGATTCTGTGACATCATCTGATTCAGCTGCAGAGTTGTCAATCCTTTTTCTGCTGCTACCTGCCTCTGTATTTTACCTGTGGAATATACCTCATACCCGTTTTTCTCAGCAAATATCCTGCAGATAGTAGACTTTCCGCTTCCAAGCATTCCTGAAATGGTAATATGCATTTTCCCCTCACAATCTAGAACCCGGATCTTTCCAGTTCCTCTGTAACGAATTTTACAGCCGCCTCAACACTTCCGTCAATAAATGGGTTATGCAGATGCGCTATTTCAAGCAGTTCAAAATATCCCTTGCTTCCTCCTGCTTTACATAGATCCAGATAATCGTTCCAAGCGGCATTCTTATCATTCTGCATTCTGCCGTAAAGCTCAAATGCGCATATCTGAGCGAGAGCATAATCAATATAATAGAAGGGATACAGGAATATGTGCTGTTTCTGCATCCAGAACCCACCGCCTTCAAGGAATTCATTACTGTCATAATCACGCCACGGCATATATTCCTTTTCGAGAGAATGCCATAGTTCTCTTCTCTGCTTTGCTTTCATCCTCTTAGGATCTTCAAATACCTTATGCTGGAAATCATCAACACATACTATATACGGTATCGACATAAAGGCGTCAGATAAATGCCCGAACCGGTATTTGTCTGCTTTATCTCTAAAGAACCTGTCCATCCAGGGATAAGTGAAATGTTCCATAGTCATTGAATGTATCTCATTGATCTCGCTTGTGGAACCCCAGTATTCCATTATGGGCTGCGACTTAGATGCCATGAAAGCTTCAAATGCATGACCTGCTTCATGAGTCAGCACATCCACATCAGCACTTGTTCCATTGAAATTCGAAAATATGAATGGCGCATAGTACACAGGCAGGAATGTGCAATATCCTCCCAGATGCTTGTTCGGCCTGGTTTCCAGATCGAAAAGTTCATGACTGCACATGAAATCAAAGAACTCTCCCGTCTCTTTTGAAAGCTCCCTGTACATCGTCTGTGCCGCTCGGACCATCTCATCTTTACTGCCGTGCGGTATGGCATTTCCTTCTTTAAATACAAGCTTCTCGTCGTAATATTTCAGCTTATCGATACCCAGACGTTTTGCCTGCATATCATGCAGCTTCACACATACCGGAACGATATGCTTCTTTACCTGTTCTCTGAATTTCTCAACATCCCCTGCAGAATAATTGAAACGGTCCTTCTGCATATATACCATTTCGATATAACCGGGGAATTTCAGTTTTCTTGCCATCGCTGTACGTAAAGATACGAATTTATCATACTGTCTGTCAAGCTTGTCTGAAATACCTTCATAAAGTTTTGCCCATGCGATGAATGCTTCTTTTCGTTCTTCTCTGTCTGTGCTCTCCATATGATTTAAAAGGCCATAGAAATTGCATTCTGCGCCTCTGAAAACCACTTTACATGATGCGGCAGTTTTTGAATACTCCTGCTGTATGTTGCCTTCCTTGATCATTTCCGGTATTATCTTCCAACTGATGGTTTTTTGAGCAGCTTCAGTCAGTCTGATGAGCTGCATACCATATTCATTTTCAAAATCCGCTTTATAAGGTGAATCCAAAAGCGCCTTACCCGCCTTTTGCACAAGGAGCATCAGCTTAGGCATTGCACCATTCATGAATCTGACTTCAGATTCATAATACCTGTCTGCTTTATCCATATCGCTCCTTATATGAGCCACAGTGAACATGGTCTGTACTTCAGAGGATATGACTTCAATATCAAGATATGATTTTTTTGCCTCATCATAACTTTTTGCATTTTTGAAGTTCTTTAAACCGATCTTGAATTCCTTACTGATCGTACCGATATCCGGACGAATGTATTTGATATCACTGAATTTATCCATTAATGTCCCTCTTCCAGTATATGGATCTGTTTATTACAATTATACAGATATATCTGAGGATTGTAAAACAAAGTTAAACTTCAGATGAATTCTACAAACACCTTGTTTGCCAGATCCATACCTTTTCGTGTCAGCCTGTACGAGTAAATGATCTTCTCTAACAAGCCTTTATTCTGAAGGTCATCTATCTGAGATCCATATCTTTCCTCGAAATCGATGCTGAATCGGGTTTTAAAGTCATTTATGTCCAGACCTCTGTTCATTCTGAGTCTTAATATTATATATTCAGATATTATCTCGGTATCAGTAAGCATATTGCTTTCTTTTACAGGTTTTTCACATTTGTTCAAAATGCTTATGTAATCATTCAGTAAATTCTTGTTGCTATACCTGCATTCATTCAAAAGTGAATGGGAATTAAGTCCGAAACCAAGGTATTCATCCCTTATCCAATATCCTATATTATGCCTGCATTCATATCCCGGTTGGGCGAAATTCGAAATCTCATATTGATATATGCCTGATTTTCCCAGACTGTCTATTGTAAGAGCATACATATCTCTGTCCAGATCCTCATTAGGATATTGCAGCAGGCCTTTTTTTAACATACCCGAAAGCGGTGTGTTTTCTTCAATCGAAAGACTGTAACATGAAACATGAGGTATTTTCAGGCTCTTGACTACATTTAACGATTCTGCATAACATTCATATGACTGGTCAGGATAACCGAATATAAGATCAACATTTATGTTCTCAAATCCCGCTACCTGGCTCTCATGTATGTTATTTATAGCCGTTGCTCTGTTATGTATACGGCCCATGAGCATAAGCATCCTGTCGGAGAATGACTGCACTCCAAAGCTTATCCTGTTGATGCCCATTTCCCTGTATGCACGTAATGTATGGAAATCAACGGTCCCCGGATTCACTTCGATAGTGATCTCAGCATCCCGGTCAATGTCGAAGCAGGACAGCAGGTATTGTATATATTTGGTATCTACATACGAAGGGGTCCCGCCTCCGATGAATATGCTGTCGATCCTTCTTCCCCTGTAATCGTTTTTATATAATCCGATTTCCGTTGTCAATGCTTCGAAATATGGCTGTATCATGTAGTCTTTATCCGCAAACGAGCAGAAATCACAGTAGTTGCATTTTGATTTACAGAATGGCACATGGATATATATCCTTAGGTTGTTATCCATCTTAGGTGTCCAGTTTCAGAACATTCATAAAGGCTTCCTGAGGCACTTCCACCGTTCCAAGTTTTCTCATCTTCTTCTTGCCTTCTTTTTGCTTCTCCAGTAATTTCTTCTTTCTGCTTATATCACCGCCGTAACACTTTGCTATAACATCTTTTCTGTATGCTTTTACCGTCTCCCGTGCAATGATCTTCCCTCCTATAGCGGCCTGGATGGGCACTTCGAACATCTGCCTTGGGATCTGGTCCTTGAGTTTCTCTGCCAGTCTCCTGCCTCTTGCATATGCTTTGCTTTCATGAACTATGAAAGACAGTGCATCGACCACTTCCAGATTCAGAAGTATATCCAGTTTCACAAGTTTTGACCTTTCATACTTATTTACCTCATAATCCAGTGACGCATATCCTTTGGAACGGGATTTTAAAGCATCAAAGAAATCATATATGATCTCATTTAAGGGTATGTCATATTCCAGCTTTGTCCTGGTCTTGTCTATGTAATGTATATGTTTGTATGTACCTCTCCTGTCCTGGCACAATTCCATTATATTCCCGACATACTCGGTAGGTACAATGATCTCTGCACTGGCAATAGGTTCCTCCATATAGTCTATCTCGCCTATGGGCGGCATATTGGTCGGATTATCCACAGTAATGACATTGCCGTTTAGTTTTACTATCTTGTATATAACGCTGGGAGCTGTCGTTATGATCTCAAGATCAAATTCCCTTTCGATCCTTTCCTGTATTATTTCCATATGAAGAAGGCCTAGAAAAGCACATCTGAATCCGAAACCAAGAGCAGCGCTTGTTTCCGGTTCAAACTTCAGTGCGGCATCATTAAGTTTCAGTTTCATAAGCACATCTTTCAGAAAATTATATTTTGAACCGTCAGCTGGATAAATACCGCAGTATACCATTGATACAGCTTCCTTATATCCCGGTAAAGCTGTCAAAGCCATATTTTCCAGTGTTGTTATAGTATCCCCGACTCGTGTATCTTCAACATTCTTGATACTTGCGGCAATATATCCGACTTCTCCCGATCTCAGTTCATTTGCCTGTGTGAATCCATCGGGTTTCATATATCCGAGCTCAATGACTTCATATTCTTTACCCGTATTCATCATATGTATGGTATCACCCAGCCTTAAAATACCATCCATCACGCGAAAGTAGATTATGACGCCTTTATATGCATCAAATTTGGAATCAAATATGAGGGCCCGGAAAGGTTGATCATCGTTATTTTCCGGAGCAGGCAGACATTCCACTATTTTTTCAAGCACTTCGTCGATATTCACGCCATTTTTTGCTGAAATACATGGCGAATGCTGTGCCTCGATCCCAATGATATTTTCTATATCATCTTTTATCTGCTGAGGTCTTGCTGCAGGAAGATCGATCTTATTTATCACTGGCAGCACTTCAAGACCGTTGTCAAGCGCCATATATACATTAGCCAGGGTCTGAGCCTCTATCCCCTGGACCGCGTCCACTACAAGTATGGCTCCGTCACAAGCCGCCAGGCTTCTGCTCACTTCATATGAAAAATCCACGTGTCCTGGAGTATCAATAAGGTTAAATATATATTCTTTACCGCTTTGCGCTTTATATATCATACGGATGGCATGGGATTTGATCGTAATGCCTCTTTCCCTTTCGATATCCATATCATCCAGCACCTGCTCCTGCATATCACGTACGGCCATAGAACCCGTCTTTTCAATGAGTCTGTCGGCAAGCGTGCTTTTACCGTGATCTATATGAGCTACTATGCAGAAATTTCTTATATTATCTTTTTTCAAACCTGTTCACCACATCATTCTTTTACTGATGAAAATTATATATTATTAACTATTTCATTACAATCAGTTTATATTTGTGTACTCAGATGTCCCTTTTTTGTTTCAGTTTTTTTAGCAGTATATCTTTTTTATTCAACGTCGGATCATGGAGCACCTCTTCAAGCAGAAACGCTTTTATCTTTTTGATCTCATTACTGCTGTATCCGATATCCATTATGTCATACCCGTTGATGGTAAGATCATTTTCACTTCTTAAAAACCTGCCCGCTGTTATCACCTCATATGTATCCAAACCTGCGTTTTTGAATGTCAGAAGATATTTTGTATTAATTACGCCGATTTCGGTAATGAGCTTTCTGATATCATACTCATCGAAACTGCTCATATCTCTGTTACTTATTATATCTGTCACCGCTTTGATCGTCCTGTTATCCGTTCTAAAGTTAACGAGCTCTTCTTTTACGCCCGATATATCAGGATAGTTGTAAAATACTGACGCCAGCCTGCATATATACTCCTCACTTTCCAGTATCTGCCTGTTCACAAGTTTCGGATATATGAACACATATCCTGCTATATCGTTTGCATAAAGAATATCCAGGTTTTCACCGGCTTTTATGATCCTGCTTATCTCACCGTATATCCTTTCCCTTGAAATACATGACAGTGATCCCGCATTTTTAACGATAGAAGCTTTCGTTCTCTCTTCTATCTTATATTTCAATGTAACGGCAAATCTTATAGCTCTGAGTATTCTTAAAGCATCCTCTGCGAAACGTATGTCCGGATCTCCGACTGTCCTTATTATCCTGCTGCGCAAGTCATCCATACCGTTGAAATAATCGATGATGCATGAATGACCGTCATATGCCATTGCATTTACCGTAAAATCACGTCTTTTCAGATCCTCATAAAGCTTATCCGTATATGTGACTTTATCGGGGGTCCTTCTGTCACTGTAACCTTCTTCTATCCTATAGGTGGTTATTTCATATACTGTACTGTTCTCAGTGACTGAAACCGTGCCGAATCTCACGCCGGTATCGCTCACTTTTTCAAATATCTTTTTTATATCATCAGGTTTTGCATTTGTTGTCACATCGAAATCATACGGTGCTTTATCAGACAAGGCATCCCTCACGCATCCGCCTACAAAATATGCCTCAAAACCTTTTGAATGTATTTTATCTATTACATTTATATGATCTGAAAAATATGAGGAAAATCCTTTTTTAACATCACTGTTTTTCAAATGGGTACACAATCGGAGCGCTTTCGCCAAGATAGCCGATACTCAGAGTATCATATGCAATGACTTGCTCTTCATCGGTAGGTATGACCATTGCAACGACCTCATTCCCGGCAAAGCTACCCTTTCCGAATATTACTTCCTCTCCTCTGATCATGTTCTTATCATTATATACTTCGAATTTGAATGCTTTTAGCATCTGCAGGACCCTCTGGCGTACGAACCATTCATTTTCACCGATGCCGGCTGTAAACACGATAGCTTTCAAGTTGTCAGTTGTACATGCGTATTCACCTATATATTTCGCTATCCTGTAACAGTAAATATCTATAATATGCTGACTTTCAATATCACCGTCGATAGCTTTCAGTCTGATATCCTGCATAAGGTTTGTTCCTGCCAATCCTTTTAAGCCGCAATCCTTGTTAAGCATCCTGGTGACTTTCTCATAAGCATCACCTTTTTCCATGCCCTCTTCCATGTATTTGTTTGCCACATGGCAGATTATCGCAGGATCCAGATCACCGCATCTTGTACCAATTATGACTCCTTCAAGAGGAGTGAAACCCATCGATGTATCCCTGCTCTGTCCATTTTCGACCTTTGTTATGCTTGAACCGTTTCCCAGATGACATGTGATGCATGTAAATTCGTTATATGGCGTCTTACACAGTACTGAAGCTCTCCTTGAAACATAAAGATGGCTCGTTCCGTGGAAACCGTATCTTCTCACAAGATATTCCTTATACCACTTTTCAGGTATCGCATATCTGTAAGCCTCATAGCCCATCGTGCTGTGGAATGCAGTGTCAAATACCGCTACATTAGGAATGCCTGGCAATAACTTTTCAGTGACCTCGATGCCTATATAGTTCTGCGGGTTATGCAGAGGCGCTACTGAGAACAGGCTTTTTATCTGCTTTTTTATATCTTCATTTATCAAAGCGGACTTAGCATAAATAGGTCCTCCATGTACTATCCTATGGCCAACAGCAACGATACTTTCCTTCTCGATTCCGTTTTTCTTGAATATCTCGAACATTTCGGTAAGAGCATCTTCGTGGGTCTCAAAAGATATGGAATATTTTTCTTTTATCCCATTCAAAGTATATTTCATGGTGCTTCTTTTGATGTTACCGATTTCCTCAGCTATACCGTTCAGCACAGGCTTTACTGTCATGTCGTCATTCAATTTGAATATGTTATATTTCAAAGACGAACTGCCGCAATTCAAAGATAATATGGTTCTATACATAAATCAGATCCTTTCGATTTTACAAAAATTATACCATCGGCATATAGGAATTACAAGTAATGCGTTTCGCGGATAAAAACATTTGTTTACACGAACTTTTGCTTATGTTATAATTTGTATATTAATAATGTAGGGAGGCGATTTATATGAAAGACTATTTATCCATCAGAGAAGAACAGACTTACGAATACATCAGGGATTTCATAAGGGAAAAAGGGTACGCTCCTTCTGTGAGGGATATATGCAAGGATCTTAACATCCCTTCCACATCTACGGCACATTCATATATAAAGAAACTGCGCAGCCTCGGATATATAGACAAGAACGATTCGATATCCCGGTCACTCACTCTTTTAAAGCAGGAAGCAGTACCTGTCGTTGAAGTACCTGTAATAGGAAATGTCGCTGCAGGGACTCCGATACTGGCAGTGGAAAATATAGTGGAACACTTCCCTGTTCCTGAATCATACTTGAAGAGCGGGATCACATTCATGCTTAAAATAAAGGGAGACAGCATGATCGATGCAGGTATTTATAACGGTGACATGATACTTGTAAAGAAACAGGAAGTTGCATACGATGGAGACATCGTAGTTGCTCTGATAGATAATGAAACGACGGTAAAAACATTTTACAGGGAAAAAGACCGCATACGCCTGCAGCCTCAGAATCCGTCATATGATCCCATATATATTTATAAGGATATCAAGATACTGGGGAAAGTTTTCGGGGTATTCAGATTTCTCAACTAGATAATTGCATTCATGACAGCGTCAAGGATAATTGATTTCTCTGTCTTATCCGTTATTTTTATGCATGTAGCGTTCTTATACCGTCTGAACCATGTCACCTGTCGCTTTGCATAATTACGTGTATTCTTTTTTATAAGCTCTTCCATCTCATCATATGTCATATTCCCGTTTAGATATCCGATCACTTCCTTGTAACCGATCGCCTGCATTGCATTCGAATCCCTTATGTCTTTATCATGTAAAAGCTCTTTTACTTCATCAACAAGCCCTTCATGAAGCATCATATCCACTCTTGTGTTTACCCGGTCATAAAGGTATTCCCTGTCCGGATCCAGAATTATTATCCTGTAATCGTATCCCGGTTCTTTTGACAACGCTTCTTTTTTGTATTCAGATAGAGGACCATCATACTTTTCAAGTATCTCCAGATAACGTATCACTCTTTTAGTGTTGTTCATATGTGTGGATGCAGCTGCAGCTTCATCTCTCTTTTTCAGTAACCCATATAAGGCTTCTTTCCCGTTTATTTCAAGATATTCCTCATACATGCCTCTTTTATCTTCCTGCTCTTTGCGGTATGTGATCCCAAGAACCAGTGAATCGATATACAGACCGGTACCTCCCGTCACAACAGGAAGTTTTTCTCTGTATAAAATATCGTTTATAGCCATTTTTGCGGATATACAGTATTGTGCAACAGAATAATCCTCAGATGGATCGCATATATCTATCATATGATGTGATACGCTCATCATATCATCTTTCTTTGGTTTTGCAGTTCCTATATCCATTCCTCTGTATACCTGCATAGAATCAGCGGAAACTATTTCCCCGTTGCATCTTTTGCACACTTCCAGTGCCATATCTGATTTTCCTGAAGCTGTAGGTCCTGCGATGACCAATACTTTTTTCATTACACTACTCTTTTGAACATTTTGTCAAATTCATATCTTGTTAATTTAATCATTGTAGGTCTTCCGTGAGGGCATGTGAATGGATTATCAAGTTCAATAAGTCCTTTATATATATATTCCATCTGCTCTTTATCCAGTTCTTTGTTTGCTTTTACTGATGCTTTACACGCTATACTGTATAAAGCTGTATATATCCTGTCTTTTTTATCCGACATCATATCATCTATCATGGATTTGAATGCATCGGTAATATTGCAGTCGATCAATGGTACAGGGATCTCTCTTACTATTATCGAGTTTGCTGAAAACACACTGAAGTCAAATCCTATATTCCTGATCAATTCTTTATTCTCCTCAATATAGTCGAATTCCAGCCTTGTAAGGACAACCTGCTCCGGTACCATAAGCTGCTGCGAAATGATACTGCTGCTGTCAAACTGTTTTTTCAGCATTTCATAATTCATTTTTTCATGTGCTGCATGCTGGTCAATTATATATACATACTCAAATTTATCCACGAATATGTAGGTATTGAATATCTGCCCTATTATCTTATATGGCTCATCGATCCTTATCTCATCTATTTTTATCGGTGTACTTTCCGAGGGCTTTATATACGATCCGACACATGTATTTACAACTACATCTTTACTCTGATCTTTTATCTGATCGGGTTTATAGCTTTCTGTCTTCTCATTTGCAGCATATTTATCGTCAAACTGTATCTTTACCCTGTCATCTTTCACTTCTGAAGGCTGGACATATGTGGGTTTGACAGCACTCAGTTCGAATACATCCTGATTCTCATCAAGTGTGTTTTTTACTATGTAGTTGAGCTGCTTGAAAACTTCGTTTATGTTTGATATCTTTATTTCCGTTTTTGCAGGATGGATATTGACATCAAGCAATTCGCTTTTTACTTTTATATCCAGAACATAAAACGGGAACTTACCTTTCATGATCATTGTTTCATAAGCCCGTTCAATTGCTACATTCAACTCCGGATATTTCACATATCTTCCGTTTATGAAGAGATTCTGATGCTGTCTGTTCCCTCTTGCTGCGAAAGGTTTTCCGATATAACCTTTTACCTGTATATCTGAACTGACATACTCAACACGCAGAAGCTCCTTTGCTATATCCCTTCCGTATATACTGTAGATGGTGTTTATAAGCTCACCGTCACCTTTTGTATCAAGCATTTCCTGGCCGTTGGATACAAAGGAAAACGCAACTTTGTTGTTTGCCAGTGCAAGACGGAGCACTATATCCAGACAGTATCTCGCTTCTGAAGTGTCACCTTTTAAGAATTTGTATCTTGCAGGAGTATTGTAGAAAAGATTACGTACTTCAACGGTCGTTCCAGTTGCTCTTGGAGCCTCGTTGCTGCTTATGAGATCCCCGCCTTCAAAAACCGCTTTAACGGCATATTTTGCTTTTTCAGTTTTTGTTGTGACCGTTACCTTTGATACTGATGCGATGCTTGGCAGGGCTTCGCCTCTGAAACCCATTGTTGAAATACTGTTAAGATCAGTTATGCATTTTATTTTACTTGTACCGTGCCTTTCAAACGCCATAGCGATATCATCCTTGTCAATACCATATCCGTTATCAGATACTTTGATGTATTCTATCCCTCCGCTTTTGATTGTGATGTCGATTCTACCCGCACCCGCATCTACGGAGTTCTCCATCAGCTCCTTTAAAACTGACGAAGGTCTTTCAACGACCTCGCCTGCAGCTATCTGATTCGCCGTAAATTCATCAAGTATCAGTATTCTGTTATCCATTTGATCATTCACCCGATTTTGCTCTTAATTTCGTATAATTTATTCAATGCTTCCAATGGAGTCATTTTCTGTATATCGCATGCGTTAAGGATATCTACGATATCGTCATGTACTTTTTCGTGGGCATTGAATTCCATTATTCCAACTTGACCTTCCATGTATGAATCGGTATCCTTTATCTTCCTTTTCTTCGTTTCGCTCTTATCCAGCTCAGCCAGGAATTCTCCTGCCCGCACTACCATTTCCTCAGGTATCCCTGCAAGCCTTGCCACTTCGATCCCATAGCTTTCCTTTGCAGCGCCCTTTTGGACTTTTCTTAAAAACACTATGTCTTTTTCCTTCTTTATTGCGGTGATATAGTAATTCTTAACGCCTGCAAGTTTATCTTCCAGAGCGGTCAGTTCATGGTAGTGAGTGGAAAACAGTGTTCTGCAGAACCTTTTTTCGTTAAGATACTCTATCACTGCCCATGCGATCGACAAGCCATCGTATGTGCTTGTCCCTCTCCCTATTTCATCTAGTATGAGTAAAGAACGTCCTGTCGCATTTTCAAGTATGTATGCAAGCTCACTCATTTCAAGCATGAATGTGCTCTTGCCTCCCGACAGATCATCTGAAGCTCCGATCCTTGTGAAGACTTTATCCGCAATACCTATCCTTGCGCTCTTTGCAGGTACATATGATCCTATCTGCGCCATAATGGTTATAAGAGCCGCCTGCCTCATATAAGTGCTCTTTCCTGCCATATTCGGCCCGGTAATGATAAGGGTCCTGTCAGAGCTGTTGTTTATATACAGGTCATTTGGAATGAATTCCGGACAGTTGGGCATTCTTTCGACAACCGGATGTCTTCCGTCTTTTATATCGATCAAATCGTCTTTCTGCACATCCGGACGCACATATTTATATCTGTCAGCAACTTCAGCAAGGCTCATGATAACATCTAATAAAGATATGTGATATGCGGTATTTAATAGCGCTTCAGCTTTCGAAGCCACCGTATTCCTTATACTGCAGAATATTTCATATTCCCGCCTGACAAGCCTCTCTTGAGCACCTAATATCGTTTCTTCCATGTTTTTAAGTTCAGGCGTGATATATCTTTCATTATTCACAAGCGTCTGTTTTCTTATGTAGTCGCTGGGTATAAGGTCATGATAACTGTTAGTGACTTCGATATAATATCCGAAGACTTTGTTATATGATACCTTCAGTTTCTTAATTCCCGTTCTTGTCTTTTCCTTTTCCTCGAACTCCATAAGCCAGTTTTTGCCCCCATGGGCTGCTTTCCGAAGATCATCAACTTCAGCATCAAAACCTGGTTTTATTATGTCTCCGTCTTTCATGATAATGGGGCAATCATCATTGATAGAATTATCTATAAGGTCATATAACTCATTGAAACATATCACATTATCATCTATAGCTCTGTTTAATCCGTATACTAATAAAACTGTTATCTTTTTAATAAAGGGTAATTTACCAATAGAATTCTTTAAAGCCAGCAGATCTCTTCCGTTTGCATTCTGCATAACGGTCTTGGATACGAGACGCTCTATATCATAAACACCTTTCAAAAGCTCCATAAGTTCCTGACGAACTATATATTTATCCTTGAGTTCGCCGACAGCATCAAGCCTTGCATTGATGTCTTCCATATCAGTAAGCGGCTGTTCTATCCACTTCTTTAAAAGCCTTGATCCCATTCCAGTAGATGTCTTGTCAAGAACCCATAATAAAGATCCATATCGTTTCTGATCCCTGAGGCTTTCTGTCAGCTCAAGACTCCGTCTGGCGTTAATATCCAAGGACATATACTGTTCGCTTTCATATACGGAAATGGACGTGATGTGGTTCAGATCTGTTTTCCTTGTTTCTTTCAGGTAAGAATACAAAGCCGAGGAGGCATTCCTCCACAGATCAAAATCATTGATCTGATTTTTACTTGATATCTTAAGATCTGCAGGTAAAGGAACATCAAATACCGACTTGTCCACATTGGATATGTATGTCCGTAAATACTGTTTAATAAATTCCACATCAAAATTAGCAATTATTTCCTTAGGTTTAAACTTAACCACTTCGTTTATGAGTTTCGTGATCGTATTGCCGAATATGATCTGGCAGCTGTAAAATGCTCCGGTTGACACATCACATACGGCTAATGCATATACATTTCCGCGTTGGAACAGTGACATGATATAGTTATTCTCTTTTTCGTCAAGGAGAGAATATTCATTAACTGTTCCCGGTGTTATTATCCTTGTTACATCCCTCTTCACTATCCCTTTAGCAAGCGCGGGATCTTCCAATTGATCGCATATAGCGACTTTGTATCCTTTTTTTATTAGTTTTGCTACATATGGTTCTATCGCATGGTATGGGACCCCGCACATCGGAGCCCTGTCGTCCTGACCGCAATTTCTTCCTGTCAGCGTTATTTCCAGTTCCTGAGACGCTGTCAGCGCATCATCAAAAAACATTTCATAAAAATCCCCCAGACGAAACATAAGGATGCAGTCTTTATACTGTTCCTTCATCTTAAGATACTGTTTCATCATGGGGGTGAAATTATCCATTAGTGGCAGTCTTTGCAGGACTCATCCGAACAGCAATCACAATCATCATGATTGCAATCCAGTTCAAGGTTATGCATTATTCGGTCATTTATGCTGTTCAATAATTCATCAAGAGCCTGTTTTGCTCTGATATAGGCACCGGTAGCAGGGTATTCCATTAGCTCTTTATGCCTGGCTTCGAGCACATTCTCCATACTCTTCATAGCGCTTTGGTCGCTTTCCTGGTATGTTTTGATGTATTCCTCCTGAAGTTCGCTGAACGCATTGATCAGATCGATACCCTTCCCGTCTGTTTCAAGATTCACATTTGCTTCGAGATAGTCGTTGTATTGCTTTGTATCTGCAACCAATTCACACAGTTCGTCTACTTTATCAAATATCATATTTTTCTCCTTCCAGATGCCATGTATGGCCTTTTATTATTTTAACATCAACCATAGATCCTTTGAAAGAGGGATCACAGCTGAAATTAACGATTTTATTGCTTTCTGTCCTTCCAGACATTATGTCTGCGTTTGTTTTGCTCGGACCTTCAGCCAATACCTTCAGTACACGCCCAACATCCTTTATATTACTTGAAAGAGAATATGCATCAATGATATTTTTAAGCCTTCCGAACCTTTCATCTTTTACTTCATCCGATATCTGGTCTTCCCTTTTTTCAGCTGGCGTTCCGACTCTTTTCGAATATATGAATGTATAAGCAAAATCATATGCGACCTTATTGATCACATCAAGTGTTTCAGCAAAGTCTTCTTCAGTCTCTCCGGGAAATCCTACTATAATGTCAGTACTCAGCGTAACATCAGGTATTTTCGATCTTATACGGTCTATAAGGGCCAAATAGCTCTCCTTTGTGTAATGGCGGTTCATTTCCTTAAGTACTTTTGAACTTCCTGACTGGAGCGGAAGATGGATATGTTTACATAACTTCGGTATGCTCGCAACGGCTTCTATAAGATCATCTGACAGATCCTTCGGGTGGCTGGTCATGAATCTGATCCTTTCTATACCTGAAATGTCGGATAGATAGTAAAGAAGCTGCGGGAAATCCATATCGCTTTCATACGAATTAACATTCTGTCCAAGAAGCGTTATCTCTCTTATACCATCATTTGCAAGTGTCTCAACTTCCTCTCTTATATTCTGCGGCTTACGCGATATTTCCCTTCCTCTGACATATGGGACGATGCAGTATGAACAGAAATTGTTGCACCCATACACTATAGGGACATATGCTGTGATATCACTGGTCCTTTCGACAGGTGTACCTTCAACGTATTCTTTCTGCTCCTCCCATATATCGAATATCCTCTTCTTTAATGTCATCTTCCTATATATGAGCTTTGGAAGTTCGTGCCTGTTATATGTTCCGAAAATGATGTCTATGAATTTATAGCTTTTCTTTATCTTGTTTGTTATATGTTCTTGCTGCATCATACATCCACATATCACGGTTATCAATCCGCTGTTTATTTCCTTGAGCCTCTTTATCTCTCCGATATGACCTAACAGCTTGAATTCTGCATTCTCTCTGACGCAGCATGTATTGAATACTATGATCGAAGCCTCTTCAACAGACTCCGTTTTTATGTACCCCATATCCCTGAGCATACCTGCTATATGCTCACTGTCGCTTTCATTCATCTGGCATCCTAAAGTCTGGATAAAGTAACCCATCTGTTTCCCGGCGATCATTTCTCTGATACGTTCTATATACTGTTTCTGTTCGTCAAGAGCCTCTTCCATAAAACCTCTTATGTCGTGATTTAATATATTATATCATCTGATCCTTCAAAAAAGAATAAGATAAAAAAACCGATGCCACATGAGCATCGGGTTTCATGATCATCAATATCTTCTATTTAAGTTCATTGCGGTTATCTTGAATTATACTTAACGTCTTTTCAATGCTTTCCTGCACATTTGCCAGTAATTCATCCGCATAGCGCAGAGCGGCACGTTTGATCTCATTTGCTTCTTTATTTGCTTCAGCGATGACAGGGATCTCAATAACAGTCTGAGTCTGAGGTTGAGGTTGAGGTACGGATTGATTTTCCTTTGCGTCATGTATCATTTTAAGAAGCTCATTATTCTTAGCTTCCTCGTCCTGATCACGCTGCTTTATCGCATTCTTAAGATAAAAAATCAAATCGAGCATCTCATCTTTGCTTATTGAGACCTTATCGGAAAACACTGTTTGTTTACCGTTTGTAATGAGATCCTCCATCTGTTCGATTATGTCATATTCATTCATATTATTATCCATATTTCCACCTCACAAAATCAAATAATAAACTTACTTTTCACATCATCTATTATACATTCAGGTACAAGACCTTCAATACTTCCGCCATGTAATGCAAGTTCACGTACAGCCGATGCGCTTAAGAATGAATAGTTTATATTGGTCATCAGAAATACAGTTTCAATATTTTCATCCATTCTCTTATTAAGAAATGCCATCTGCATTTCATACTCAAAATCAGATACCGCGCGAAGACCTTTTACTATGCAGATAGCTTTCTTGCTGCGTACATAATCTATCAGCAGGCCTGTAAAACTATCTACTTCAACATTCTTCATTCCTGTCAGGGACTTTCTTAAGAACCCAAGTCTTTCTTCTATAGTGAAAACATTGCTTTTTCTCAGGTTCGCACCTACAGCAACAATCAGCTTGTCGCACATTTTACTTGCTCTGGTTATTATATCTATATGTCCTTTTGTCACCGGATCAAAACTGCCCGGGCAAATCCAAATATTCATTGTTCCTCTTCCTGTATATTGCAAAAACGCTTATTCCGTATTTCCTTTTATCCATAAGTATCAGATCCTTACATGATTCCAATACTTTCTCTTTATCTGACAACTCTGCTATTACAACACTGTTTTCATCAATTATATCACACAAGCATTCATTTTCAATAACTCTTTCATATAAGCCTTTATTATATGGAGGATCTAAAAAAACATGAGTAAACCTGGATCCTGATGCTTTCAGGAATGCCAATGCTTTTATGCAATCCATCTGTATCGTATCACATGATTGCGTAAATCCGCATTTATCTATATTGGTTTTTGTCAATGTAGTCTGTTTATCAACAAAGACGACCCGATCTGCACCCCGTGATATGCATTCAAGACCTATGCTTCCCGTTCCCGAAAACAGATCGAGTATATGACCTCCCTCAACAGGATACCTGGATGCAAGGATATTGAACAGTCCTTCCTTCGCACGGTCATAGGTAGGACGGACATCGTCATTTTTCGGAGGTATAAGATTCAAACCTTTCTTTATACCGGAAATTATCCTTGGCATTCGTTATACACCTCAATATATATATCATGATCTGATCTTATGACTCTTCCTTCTGCCCCGGATATCCAAAAATCCGTTTCTTTCCATTTGTCCATTTTGGCATCATCCCTCTTCATCTGCCAGGAAGCTGCTGCTTTTCATATTTAAAGCTTTTTCGACAAATATAGAATAATCGGCCATGTTCATCGGGTGAGCATATAGGTAACCCTGTATGACATCACATTTCAGTTCGCGCAGCATTTTCAGTTCAGCTTTTGTTTCAACGCCTTCAGCTATGACCTTCATCTTAAGTGATCTGGCCATCGCTATAACTCCTGAGATCAGGTTCATGTTTTTTTCCTCATTACCTGAGGGATTCTCAAGGAAGGAAGCATCTAACTTTATGATATCAAAATCCAATGCCTGTAATGCTTTAAATGATGAATAACCAGCTCCGAAATCATCAATCGAACATACAAACCCGTTTTGTTTCAGTTCAGTTATCCTCTTTCCCAATGTTTCATAATCTTCTAATGCACGGCTTTCTGTGAATTCCAGTTCAAGAAATCTGTCAGGTACCTGGTATTTCTTTTTTGTGCTCACATAATAGTCCAAAAAGTCTTCTTTTTCCGCACTTGCACGCGATACATTTATCGATATCGGGATGACCCGCTTATTTTCTCTGGAGCGGTTATTCTGGAATTTGCATATTTCCGTGAAAACGAACTTATCCAGTGCGGAAATATACCCGCTTCTTTCGAAAAGATTGATGAACTGTGAAGGAGATACGATACCTTCATTCGGCCTGATCCATCTGACAAGTGCTTCAGCTCCGTCTATACGGTTATGCTGTATATCATATTTAGGCTGAAGATAGATAACGAACTCATCATTTTTTAAAGCTTTTTCCATGAATCCCTCAAGAGCAATAGTTTTCATCAGGTCCTCATGGCTCTTCTGATGGTAGAATTCCAATGTCTGGCTTGAATCTTCTTTTAACGAATTCTGTGCAAATGCAGCCCTGTCTATCATTTCAGTGATATGATATCTTGATGTCCTGTCAACACAATAAACTCCTGCATTTGTCCTCATTGCATATCCGCTTACAGGACCGATATCATTCAGATTCTTTACGATCTCCTCATAACGGTTTTGTATTTCAAATATCTCCTTGTAAATGATCAGTACGACAAAACGACCGTCAGATGTTCTGCCATATGTTTCCAGGTTCTTGATGACCGATTTTTTTAATACATCTGACAGGTTCTTTACCATAGTGTTCACTTCAGCACTAGGTAACAGCTGCTTTATGTGTTTAAAATTCAGGATATTGATATACAGGATAGCATATTTTGTTGTTTTATTTACTCTCAATAACTCCTGAGCATCAAGTTCGAACTTGAATTGATTACTGCATTCAGCAATAGTATCTATGCTCTGGAGCCTTTCCATTTGCCTTGTCGAATTCCTGTCTGATGCCAGAAAGATCATTATCAATACCAGGAATACTGCCATTATAATGCCGCTTATCAACATTGTCTGATCCACTACAGAAGCTGTTTTCTCGGAAATGATACTGCTTTGCAGAATAGATACGGCATACCAGTCCGACATATTACTTATTTTGCTTATACTTATTACTGTGCTGTCGTAACTGCTGATCTTTGTTTCTGTTGTCCCGTCTGCGGTTATAAACGCCTGAAGATCAGAAATTTCATCCTCTGCGAATGAATGCTCTGTCATAATACCCAGGAGTGTGATCCCTTTATCCTGTGAAAACACAGCATTTCCGTTTTTGTCCAGAATATAGTAGCTTCCACTTTCAGCTTCGAAGAATTCGCTTACCATATACAGGCTTGATGCCTTATAATATGCTGCGATCCCTTTTACCTCGCTCTGATCGTCAGGGTTGTCTATATATATGATGATCAGCTCCATACCAGTTATATCGTCTATGAATGGTTCGCTCACTGCTGTCTCTGATTTTTCTATAAGGGTTTCCAGATTATCCTCGATTGTCAGATACAATCTTGCATCCTGGTCGTATACTCTTTCATCGTTCATGATATAGAAGAATTTCGTACAATTCTTGCCCCTGAAGTAATCAGCAAGCTCTTCCCTCGCATCAAACTCATTGTCTATAGTTTTAAAAGATGATATTGAATAATCCAGTATGTTTTCCGCCTCGATGATGTGGTTTTCAAGCAATGAACTGAAAAGTGATGCTTTTTCCCTGGTTATTATCTCAGTATCTGTTGAAGCCTGTTCCATAACAAATTGGCTTATAGAATATCTCATCTGATACAACATGATGAAAATGAGAAGAAACAGAAACACTCCAAGAAAAGGAAACAGATATGCACTTTTAAAACTGAACTTCTTTTTCATCACATCTGCCTCATCCTGTTAATGAGCATTATCACTGTTTTTTGAGAATAACCGCTTCTCTCTTCCACGTTATAAACTCTCAAGCTCCTTTTTCATAGCTCTTATTTCTCTCCTTAATTTTTCAATTTCAGAGGTGTATTTATTGAAATACTCAACATCCTGATCGTCAGGGGTTTCATTTTTCAATATAGCTTCCACCAGACCTGACTGAGAACGATAACGCTTTTTTTCCAATACTTCTATGGCTTCGCAGTTCTTTTTCATTTCATGTTTTAACTTCATTTTTCTGAACATGTAACCACCTACTTTCTTTCATCAACTATTTTATTAAGTAATTCATCTAATAATGCATATGCCACATCCTCTTTATTTTCGGTCAGATTTTTAAAAGCTGTATAGATCTCGCTCCTATGGTTTATAAAAGTGTCCGGAAGCTGCACAGCTATATAATAAAGCTCACTTATGCAATATTGTTTTGTCGAAGATGATCCGTTGTGATTCATCAGTGTACGTATCACATTCAACTCCGACACGACTTCCACAAACTTTATCTGACTGTCCTCTATATATGTGACATTCTCATATACATACTCCACCGATGCTCCGATCATCTTATCCAGAAGCATAGTGCTGTCGTTGAGTTTGACCAGATACAGGGAAACGAATATTATGAGCATTGCTAAAAGTACGACACTAAGTATCCTCATGGAGAATAATTGTTTCTTTTTCAACCTGTCTTCATGGTTGTAGAAATTCTTTCTTAATAAGAACTGGTAATCTTCATCATTCTCATTTGCATAAGCGGTCTTTCTTTTCTTCTCAGCTTTGCCCTCTTTTACTGAGTGCTCCGCATCAGTTATGGATTTTACTTCTTCTGATATTTTTTCCTGCTCTTTTTCACTCACAGATCTCTACCTCCCTTCTGACATTTTTCATATCTTCACAATTCATGGCTGATATCTTTTTCTTCAGTCTTGTCTTTTTCCTTATGTACTATTTTAGCTGTCCTGACCATATTGATCAGTTCGATGATAAATAACACGGCTGCCGGTATGACCAACAAAACGAATATGATAGCCTTGTTTTGAAAAATACTCCCGAATTTGCCAAATGTTAAAACAGATTTCACATATACGCCTATTATGTCGTTCTGACCGACCGCATATTCATCACTTATAGAATTTGAGTCACCTTTTGTAATGAAAGACAGTATGTCTCCATCAATTATAATACTTTTTATTCTATGGGTATTTGGGAGCCCCAGGATCATGGGGTCCTTTGAATAAAAAGTGATTATATCTCCGACTTCCAATTCGGAAGGATCCACCTCTTTTATCAATATAAAGGTATTTGTCGGTATCGCTGGTTCCATACTCGATGAAATGATGTTTATAATACTGTATCCGAAGAAATCCGGTATCTGATCATTGATCTGCGCATACATTATATTACCCAATATTATTACAAGAATTGCCAGCAATATGATGCATATCACAGTTATCGCATTCTTAAGATTTCTTTTTCTGGTAAATATTTTCACTCACGGTCTCCTTTGACCTTATCCAGTGCTGCTTCTGCAATGGCTTCGATTTTAGCTTTTCTTATCGCATCTGATTCCGCTCTATCTATTCTAGGTCCTTCATATTCAAGCTCAGCCATACTTGCATTTGCAGCCTCTTCAACTTTCCTGACAGCTTCTTCTATCTTACGCATATTTCTTACTGCAAGTTTATGGACTTTTAGTTTTGCTTCAGATTCAGCTTTCTGCTTTGCGATCTCCGCTTTATGGATAACAGCCTCTTCTTTAGCTTTCCTTTTCGCTTCATCAAACTCAGCTTTTTTCCTTACAGCTTCTTCTATTGAACGACTTTTAGCTTCAGCTGCTTCAGCTCTTTGCCTTGCTTTTTCCTCATGAACTCTCTTTTTTTCTGCAGCTGCTTTTGTTCTTCTCTTTGCAGCTTCATCCCTAGCTTTCTTTTTTTCTGCCTCTGCTTTTGCTTTCTTCCTGGCAGCTTCAGCTTTTACGATCTTTTCTTCCCTGATCTGTAATCTGCATTCATTTAAAAGAGCATTATCCACAGCGTTTTTTATTTTGACCTCTTCTTCAGTCAGTTTTCTTTTACTGTTGATATCTGTAATATATACTTTTCTTATCGCACCCTGAGTAAAATCATATTCATCGGTCTGTACATCCTGATACGATCTTATAAACTTCGGTTTGAATTTCGAAACATATTTTCTGTTGGCAGTTACATAGCTTATATCATTACCGGTGTTTTTTCGGAAAATCACATATTGGAAAGCGAGAAGCGAATACAGATTCCTTATCAGCTCTTCGTTTGGTTTCTCGGAAATCGCACTGCTCTCTATAGCAAAACCGGCGCTTTCATAGCTTTCTATGAATAACCACAGTTCAAGGCACTCCCTAAGATATATGTTTTTGGTAATTGCATTTGTTCTCATTATTGGAGGTCTTACATATGCTTTACCCATGTTTTTGGCAAAAGGTGAACCTTCATATTTATTTACGATTTTCTTTAATCTTAATACTCTCTTCCATAAAGATGTTTTCGACATATCATCCGCGATATTAATACTGAGATCCTTATCCCTGTCTTCTTCATCCGGTCTGTCTTTAGTCTCTATTTTGAAACTCAGCTTGACATCGGTATCGGCGACTTTCATATTTAGATCAAATAACATTTCGTTCGCTATCTCATCTGCTCCGTATTCTTTTAATTTCTCATACCTGTTTTCAATAAAAAGATTCAGCTTATATATAAGCGTGTTTATGAATTTATTTTCATATGTAAATATGTCTTCATCCTTAAACACATTCAATAATTTGTTAGGAGTGATATTACCCTCTTCATCCACCTTGTCGATAAAATTCGTATGTGTAGCCAGATGCTGCAGCGACTTCACGGTAATGCTTCTGGATAACTCGATAGGTAAGATCTCCTCCACTTCTTTTATATCTTTCCGAGTGGTACGGATAACGATATCTAAAGAAGGTAAAGCATCTTCTATGCGTTTTACCCATATTTCATCTATATTCTTCTGTAATACTTTTCTGTTAAGAGTTGCCGTGCCTTCGCCTTTAGTCATTTTATCGACCAGAGACTGATAAAAATCATAATCATCATATATGTATGAAATGAACGAAGTCGTATCTTCATATATTGAATTTTGGATATTTTCATCAAGCTTGAGTTTATTCTTCTGATTTGGCAAAATAGTCGCCTCCTTCTAGATCAGTATCAATACATTTTCTGCAAACGTTCCAGATATGCTTTACACTGATTCATATTATTTTTGCCAAAACTCTTGGTCAAATATAAAATAAGCTCCTTGATATCCTCCCTTATAAGAGAAAGGTTCAGGCTTTCGAATTTCCTGAATACTTTAGTATATAGAACATAGTCTATACCATCTATCTCTGTTCCACCGCATCCGACGTAAACAGGTACAAATTCATATAGCTGCTTCATTATACGATTACCAAAAGCGATTCTGAATTTCTGTATTATGTATATGTCGAGCTTGGCAATTTTATCCAGATTGTCTTTGGTAACAGGATATTTTTCCCACGCATCGCTGTACAGTTCCTCAAGATATGAGAAACTTATGCTTCTCGGTTCTGTCAAAGGAGCATCAAAAGGCTGCCCTTTTGCTTCGAAATTGATCGTAAATGCACGGTCATATACCTTATCAGAAACTGCAAATGTGGAATCGTCGTTATTAGCTGTACCAAGATACCATATGTTCTCAGATATCTTCAGCTTGCCGTCAACAAGGTTTCTTGGGTCTGTAGGCCATGTGCTTGGGACTATTTCAAGTTTCCACTGCTCAGAATCGGGCATTTCCAAAATCGAAAGCATTTCTGCGAAGTAGTATTCAACACGGGCAATATTCATTTCATCCAAAACTATAAGATTGATGTTGTCATTATATGAAGCTTCGTATATCCTTTTCAACACTTCGGTTTCATTGAACTTTTTTGTGAATTCATTGAAATATCCGAACAGCTCTGTCCTATCCCTCCAGGAAGGCTGAACAGAAGTCATCGTCGCATCGCAAATGAAAAATTTACCTAAACAATATGGCAGTGACGTTTTACCCGTTCCAGACATACCCTGTAGTAATATGAGCTTTGTGGATGCCATACTGGCGATCAACACCCTTATCATATCCTGTTCATAATAAAGGTTCATTTTACTGCAGGCAAAATTCCTTATATCTATACAGAGCTGTTCGAGCGTAAAACCGGTAACGTATTCCCCCGGAGTATAATACGTATATTTTTCATCGACCTCAATAAGCTTATTGAATCTGCTTGCCTCGGAAGCGGGTTTGATAGCTGCTTTTTCAGATTTTCCTACAGTAACCATACCTTGTTCTGTGCTCATATCGGGTATCTGTATGCCATCCTGTTCCTGAATCTTTTCGTATGATTTTGCTGTTATATCAGATAACTCACGTGCAAGATCCTTAGCTGAAATACCTGCCTGAGACACTTTCAAAGACAGAATCCTGTCTTTTTCATCGTTCAGCCTCATTATTTCTTTATGAAGGTCAGTTATCTCTTCAAAGATGCTTTCCTGAGATACGACGCTTTTACGGATACGGATGATTTTTCGTACTCCAATGTAAATAAGAACAAATATGGTAAGCCATACAGCGATTATCAATATTATGGACAGTATCGTGAAAATCCAGTCTATAGTCGTAAAGTTCTGGTAATGAGTCCTGAATATGTTGATATAGCTGACTACATTGAAAGTCTGTACTATCCCATCAAATATTCCTACAAAGAATTTTATTATCCCTTGCAGCATGAAATTCATGAACTCAAAAAACCATCCTAAAAAAGCATCCATAATATTATTAACCCTTTACTGATTCATATCTTATGTCTTGTCAGGATCTGCAGGTTTCTTATCCTGAGTTCCGCCTGCGGCATTCTGTTGCGCAAGATATTCCTCAATGGCTTTCTTCTTGATTTCCTCTTCGTATTCCTTATTCTGCTTTTCTGATTTTACAGTTATCATAACTTTAATAAAGTTATATACTTCATAAAGCAGAAATAACAATAATGGAATAACTATACATACAAGGAAACCTGTTGAAGTCTGTAGGAAGGTTAATATCCCGCCAATTATGGCGATCTTATTACCAGTAAATACACCGAGAACGTTCTCATAACGTACTTCTTCAGCATCGGCGACAGGATTGGTCTGAACATTATCGCCTTTGGTTGTGTAATACACAAAACCACCTTCTGATCTGACTCCTACGATCCTGTGCGTATTCAGCTCAGTATACCCATCACCATTAAGATCAACCTTATAGGTTATGATGTCATCTACAGCCAGATCCGCTTTTTCCTCAACAGCTAATGCCCTGCTGAATATCAGATCCCCTGTTTTAAAGGTAGGACTCATTGAATCTGATACGATCGATATAGGCATTTTACCGAATATGACAGCTACACCATTTTCGTTCTTCGTAGACGAAAATGCTACTATTGTCGTTACGACAGCAAACACGACAAATAGCCATACAAGCACATTCGCTGCTATTTTCAACCCCTTCTTCATAAATACTCCTCCAATTCTATATTAAAACATCGCATATATGTTCTTAACAGAAAAGGTCTTTCAATTTTGAATGAAAGATCTTTTCCATCAAGCAGAATCACTGCAATCATTTGATTCTGTTCAATGGGTGACTGACCTTAAACACATCCGCTTGCGGCTATTCGCCGCAAGCAGATAAATACAAATTGATTTGGTATCTTTTACGG
>JBAYNV010000001.1:0-78610 GCA_041678685.1 Clostridia bacterium | reverse complement strand
TAATAGCAACAACTTTGATTTTTCTCATAATTAGTCCCCCTTTTAATATTTTTATGCTGTTCGGTTTTTTACCAATAATTAATTATATTCTATCACGAAGGGAAATCCAGTCAAGCGGTTTACTGCAGATTGTGGCAAAATTTTGAACAAATATGAAATGTGGGTGATAAATAACCCTCCGAAGGCAAATATCCGTACTCTTTCAATATTACTATTTCATTTCAATATCACAGAAGTCATCGGAGCAAGTGTAAGCACCGTACCTGATAATTCCGCTTTTCCCTGTCCGATATACCCACATATCTCGCTGAATGTTATATCAGTATATTTGGAAAGGTCAATTTCGACGGATTCATCCCACAGGTTGTGGAATACGCCTTTAGTGACCCCTTCGTACTTGGTTATAAAGCCTCCGAAGAGCGTATATCCGTCAAAGTTCAAAGCAGTATAATCACCCATAATGATCTCTACATTAGATCTTCTTAATGCTATCAGTTTCTTGTAATATGTATACAGACTGTTTCGATCCTTTATCTGATCGCTTACGGTGCCATTCTTCTGAAGAGTGGGATCGTAAGTCGAACCTACCGGGTCGGTAACGGTATCGTCATCTCCCCAGAGCATGGCAAGGCGTCTGTTGGCATCGGTCGAGGAAGTACCTTTGCTTCCTTTCATGCCTATCTCTTCTCCATAGTATATGAAAGGCGTTCCGGATGTGAGCATGTACAGATTGGCAGCCATCTGCATCTTACCCTCTTTTACCGAAAGGTAGCCCGCGGCTCGGTCCATGTCATGGTTGGAAATGAATGGTTTTAATACAGCATCGGGATTTGATTCTATAACTTTACTCCTGTAGTTGCAGAGATATCCCACGAAATCGTTTACGCTGTATGTGCCGTTTACGGTGAGAGCGACTTCACCGGCTGATGTTGCCATACCGAAATCGAAGCAGTCCAAAGCCTCATAATATTCATAGATATGGGTTTCGCCTGACCAGTCCTCACCGACAAGGAAAACGTCTTCATCGTATTTCTTGCAGGTATCCGAAAACCACTTCCAGAAAGCTATGTTTCTGTTATCGTCATCCAGATAGACATATTTAACTGCATCAAGACGGAATCCTTTCACGCCTTTATCCAGCCAGAACTTTACGATGTTTTCTATCTCTTCCAGCACCTCAGGCTCATCCATGTTGAGTTCAGGCATGGAAGGCGAGAAGTTGCCTTCATAGTAGTATTGCAGCCCATCAGGGTCCTGCGCCAGTTTGTGCCAGCCTTTGGAAGCATCTGTCGTGATGCAGTACCAGTCCAGATATCTGGAGCTTGTGTCACCCTCTGTGATGGCGGATTTAAGGTCTAAAAACCACTGGTTGTACTCGGAAGTATGATTGAGCACAAGATCGATTATGACATCGACGCCTCTTTCATCACATGCAGATATCAGTTTCGTGAAATCCTCCATAGTGCCGTAATCGTCATCTATCTCGTAATAGTCTATAACGTCGTATTTATGGTAGGAACCGGCCTTCATGACAGGCATCAGCCAAAGACCTTCCACGCCAAGGCTTTTACCGCTTAAAGGATCGCCATCATTGAGATAATCCATACGGTTCACGATCCCCATAAGATCGCCCATACCGTCACCGTCGCTGTCGGAAAATCCTCCAACGAATATCTCGTAATACACTCCCGGAGCATCACTTACTGTGAAGCCTTTGGTGTTGATGGCTTTCTCGCGGTTCAATGCATTCTGATCGCATGAACAAAAGGTGAGCATCATTAAAATGCTCACCAGCATGCATAAAATCCTTTTTGCTTTATTATTCATTATCCTTTCACCGAACCTGCCGTTGTTCCTTCTATATAGTACTTCTGAAGCCACATGAACAGCGCCACTATAGGTATAGCGACACATACGCACCCTGCGGTAAATACAGTGAACCGTGAGGTATCCACTATCTGGCCGTACATCATGTAGTACAGGCCTACGGCTACGGTGTGCAGTTCAGTATTCTGCTCTCCAAGTATTACTCTTGCGAATATGAAGTCCATCCAGGGCGCCATGAAGCTCATAAGGGCTGTGTATACGATGGTGGGTTTGCTTATGGGTAAGATGACAGACACAAAGATACGTGCTTCATCAGCTCCGTCTATCCTTGCCGCTTCAACGAGCGCATTCGGGACCGTATCGAAGAAGCCTTTTCCTACATAGAAGCCCAGTCCGGCACCTGCAGAGTAACACAGTATGAGCGCTGCCAGAGTCTGTGTGAGTCCCAGAGCCTTCAGAATGTAGTAAATGGCTATCATGGACATGAATCCGGGGAACAGGCCCATTATTATCGCAATATTCATGAATGGTTTTCTTAGTTTGAATTTCATCTTGCTCATCACATACGCTACCGAAAGCGTGAGTATTGTCGATAGTATGCAGGAGAAAACTGCCACGAAGAGAGTATTCATGAACCACTTCGGGAAATACGTGTTTGTGAACAGTTCTCTGAAGTTGTCCAGACCGAACTGTTTAGGCCAGTAGTGGGACACGACAGTCCCTACCATAGTGCCGTCCGCATTGAACTCGGTACGGAAAGCATTGAGTACTATCCATATTATCGGATATAGCCACATTATGCATAAAGCCGTGAGCAGTATATATGTACCGATCCTCGATATTTTCTCTGTTCTTGTCTGATTAAGAAATTTAGTTTTTGCTGTTTTGTTCATTGGAAAGCATCCTCCTCTTTATATGATTTGGATCTGCGATAAGTCACTAATGTCACTGTCGATGTGATCAGGAAGGTAAGTATGCCTATAACGGCTCCTAAGTTGTATTGCTGCTCATCGATCGTCAGCTTATACAGCCAGGTCACCAGAAGGTCGGTGCCTCCTGCAATATACCCGCCTGTTACTTTAGGCTGTCCTGCCGTCAGCAGATATATGATATTGAAACTGGTTATATTTCCTACAAACGAAGAGATAAGATAAGGCGTAGTTATGAAAATGATATATGGCATGGTGATCTTTCTTAAGATCGTGAAATTCCTCGCCCCGTCTATCCTTGCCGCTTCGTAAAGGCTTACCGGAATATTCATTATCGCGCCTGATGCCAGAAGCATCGAGTAAGGGATCCCGACCCACAGGTTGATGAGTATGATCGTTATCCTGGCTATCCATACATTTGACGCATTCGCAAGAAAAGACATCGGTTCCGAAAGCAACCCGATCTTTAGCATGAAATTCTGCATCGGTCCGTATTCACCTATTAGGTTTCTCATTGCCAGAAGCGAAATGAACTGCGGAATGGCTATAGTAAGTACGAATATCGCACGGAATATCTTCTTGCCTTTAAGCCCCTTCTTGTTTATCAGCAGCGCAAGCAGCACCCCTCCGAAGTAGTTTAGGAAGGTCGCAAAGAATGCCCAGATAAGAGTCCATCCAAGTACGGGAAGAAATCTTGCTGAGATCTCACCGCCGGGGTTTGTGAATATGGCTATGAAGTTATCGAATCCGACCCAGTCAAACAGCTTTAAACCTGCCTGATGCTCCTTGTCGTAGTTGGTGAAGGCAATGAGTATCATGAATATGGTAGGAAGGAGAGTGAACATGACCACACCTAATGTAGCAGGAGTGAGCATCGTTATGTAAAAACGGCTGCCGGACAACTCCTTTAAGTCCTGTCTGAATGTGGTCACGCGGCTGTGTTCTTTTATATCTTTATCGGCTTTATATGAGCTCTTTATACCTGAATTATATACGAACAGATACATAAGAGTGATGCCTATCGTTACGACCCCGAATAAAAGCATGAGCATGGAGTTTTCAGCAGCAGTGAAAATATCGCCCTCTTTAGTACCTAAGGTGATTATGTTGATAAATGCCTTGTATCCCAGCGGCGTGCTGTTGACTTCCGGGCAGGTGATCATGAAAAGCGCATATGCGGCCTGTATCAGGAAGTATATGATCCCCTTTATTATCTGGCCGTGGTATATGTTGCCCGCACCCATTATGAAGTGGGACATTTTAGTACCGATACTGCCGTCTATAAATCTTCTGTAAAATCTCACGAACGGTTTTATAAGTTTTTCCATGTACGCCCCCTTTCGTATAGGCCTTAACCTCTATTTTTCCCCTGTTTTCCAGATGTTCTCGATTGCCTGAAGCTGTGCTTTTATTGCAGTTGTCGTTCCGAACAGTCCGTCCTTGTTCTCCAGGATCTCTTTTATAAGGTCGGGAGCTCCCTTGGAGTAAAAGTAGAAGTTTTGAGGCATAGGTCCGAAAGGCTGAGGGATCCCGTATTCGAACATTTCCAGCTGTCTTGCTGCAAGAACCGCTTCAATGCTGTCCGCCTGCATGGAAGCGAATTCATTCATAGCATTCTTGTACGATGGAAGGTTTGCGCATTCTATGAACGACTGTTCCTGAACCTCCTTGCTTGAAAGGAAAAGAAGGATGTCTTCAAGATAATCTGCCTTGTCGCTGCCTTTTTTCATTACGAAAACCTTACAGTCAGTGAAAGAGCCGCTCTGGAATACTGTACCTGCTTCGATCGATGTCCCGGAAACGTCCGCTTCCGTGACTGTAAATGTCGGAAGGATGGCAATACCAAGGTTTTCACCAAGGGCGGCCTTTGCCGCATTGTATTTCCATGCTCCGCCTATAAGGCTCAAAGATATCTCGTCCCTTAGTTCGATCTCCCAGCCTGAGTCCGTAGGCATCCCGCCTCCGTTATCGTCAGTGAAGAATCTTTGGCCCCACTGCATTACCGCTACTGTATCATCACCTGTGAAATAGCAGTCTTCAGTAGAACCGTCAGCATAGATCTTAGCGGTTGACTCACCGGTAGCGGCATTTGTAGCCAGTGTGAGGAAAGAGTCGAGGTATCCGCCTGTACCCATAAGGGATAATGACTGCTTATCGTTATCCTTTGCGACTTTCCAAATGCCTTCCCATGTCTTTACATCTTCAGCGGAAAGGTACTTGGTGTTGTACATGAGAACAAGCGACTGGGCTATATATGGGACACCGAATGTATATTCTGTTCCCTGAACGGTCATGTCTATGACATTCAGAAAGGCATCGGGATTGTCCGCATTGATCTGTGCGAGCAATGCTTCGCTCCTTACGGGTGCGATAGCCGAAGAACCTGCCGTCAGTTTTCCGATATTATCATGGGGCACAGTAAAGATATCAGCAGCGGCGTCCAGGTCATCGGAGGCCTTTCCTGCAGCCGAAGCTGAGTCAACGCCCTGCACGACCACTTCGTATGGGAATGCTTCACCGGTCGTTGCTTTGTAGTTTGCGACATACTCCGCCATCTTTGCAGTATAGAAATCCACGGATTCTACACCTACCCAGATCGTAAGAGGTTCTTTGTTTGATGTGCAGCCGGCGAAAAATGTCATAAACATGCAAAGAGCCAGCAGCAGTGCCATTAGCTTAATAGATTTTCTGATTCTCATATTATCCTCCTGTAAAGAAATATGGATGTATTAACTTTTTTTCCTTAATTAAATTATATATCTTAATCGGTAAGTGTCAAACATTGTTGAATAAAACAGGTGCATATATGAATAAAAAACATGATGTATCTGAAAAAACCAGAAAACAGGGATTTTCATATACCAAACACGATCATATGATACAACAAGATAAGTATTTACTTTATTTACACAGCATGGAAGTAAGCCTATATCAGAGCCAGTATGGATGCAAAATCGAATACTTCCGTGATGAGAAATACCGTAACGATAGATACAAGGGTGGAGAAAGCAACTATCGAAGAAGCAAGTTTCTCATCCTTTTTGTATTTGAGGGCTAAGATCCCTGAAACAGCGGCGGAAGGCATCGCGTTTATTATGAACACGATATATATAGCGATCCTCGGGATATTAGGGAATAAAAGGAACAGAAGGACCGATGCCGGTATTATTATCAGTCTTATAGCCGTGACGATATATATTTCCTTTATACGGAATATTTCTTTGAAGTTTACCTCAGCCAGAGTGGACCCTATAAGGAGCATGGAAAGGGGAGTCGTAAGCCCGCCCATAAGCTCAAGCACCGTGCTTATCGCATCGGGTATATCAAAATCCGTGAACATTATAACAACGCCTATCACTACGGCTATAAGGGAAGGGTTTATTATCTTCTTCAGTGAATCAGAGAATCTGTTTGACTTTGTGTATAACGAAATACCATATGTCCACAGGAAAAGATGGAATACCATCTGGAATATAGCTCCTAAAAACAGGCCTGTCGGTCCTAGAATGGAATCGAGCACAGGCAGTCCCATATATCCTGCATTCGAAAATACGGTGGCGCATCTTAACGCTTCTTTTTTAAACAGTATCGTGGCCAGAAGTATTGAAAATATGAAGATCGCAGCCGCTATGATGACGACCCATAAAGCAGCTGCCTTAGTTTCATCGGTGAATTCAAAGTCGCATGAGGATACTATCATCATAGGCATGGAAACGTTTATTATAATGAAAGACAGGCAATTCTTCGCTTCACCGCTTACGACTTTCATTTTGCCCAGAAGCAACCCTATTAACATGATGATAAACAACACAATAACCATAATATCGGTATTATACCTTAAATGACAGACGTTGCAACATTAAAAAGAGGAAGATATCATCTGTCTTCGAGAGCGACATAGTCCTTCCTTTTAGCAACGGCGATGTAAGCGGGACGTATTATCTTGCCGTTGTTTGCAAGTTCCTCGATCCTGTGGGCTGACCAGCCTATTATACGGGATATGGCGAATATGGGAGTATATAACTCCTGCGGGATATTCAATATACTGTATACATAACCGGAATAATAGTCGATATTGATGTTCACATCTCTTGTGAGAGTCCTGTTTTTTATGATCACCTGCGGAGCAAGTTTCTGAAGTTTGCTGTACAGCACATACTGCCTGTCTTTGGGTTTGTCGCGCATGAATGACTCGACCTGTTCGCGTAATATGTTTGCTCTGGGGTCGGACAGGGAATATACTGCATGCCCCAGGCCATATATGAGGCCTGATCTGTCAAAAGCTTCTTTTTTAAGTATCTTCTGGACATATGCGCATATATTATCATCAGTCAGTTCATCAACATGCTCCAGTATGTCATTCATCATCTGGACTACTTTCAGGTTAGCGCCGCCGTGACGCGGGCCTTTCAATGAACCTAATGATGCGGATACGCATGAATAGGTATCGGTGCCTGACGATGTGACGACATGAGTAGTGAACGTAGAGTTGTTGCCTCCGCCGTGTTCAGCCTGAAGTACCATGCATATGTCAAGTATCTGTGCCTGTTCCTTTGTATAACCGTCAGTGCCTTTAAGCATGTAAAGTATGTTTTCAGCGGTGGACAATGCCGGATCCGGCTGACGTATATGCAGATTCTCGTTGAGATGGTAATGCTTGTATGCCTGATAACTGTATACGGCAAGAAGCGGCATCATCGCTATGAGCTGTATGGACTGCCGGAAGACATTTTTTATTGATATGTCATCAGCATTATCATCATATGAATATAGTGTAAGGATGCTTCTTGAGAGCGCATTCATAAGATCCTTTGAAGGAGCTTTTAAAATGACATCCCTGACAAAGCTTTCCGGAAGCATGCGGAAGCCTGACAGAAGGCTGCAGAAATCCTTGAGCTCCTGCGTATCCGGCAGTTTCCCGCAAAGAAGAAGATAAGCGCATTCCTCATATCCGAAGCGTTTGTCTTTCATCAATCCGTCAATGATCTCATATATGTTTATGCCCCTATAGAACATGACTCCTTCGATCGGCACTCTTTCACCCTTTTCGTTTGTGGCAAAACCGTTCATTTCGGATATCTCTGTAAGGCCTGTTATGACGCCTACGCCTCTGTTATCACGTAAACCCCTGTAAACGTTGTATTTTTCAAACAATTCGTTTTCTATAATGTCGCATGCATAAGCCTGTTCGCTTAATTTCGTGATCTCTTTGTCACTTTGTGCAAGTATATCCTCAAACCTGATCATTATCCGCTCCATACATTTTGATTACTGCATATAATATCACGAAACATATGGTTTGGGTAGTACCGCATGTCCGGCGACCATAAAAATATGTTGCATAATTTTACAGCAGAATATATATATATAGATATACAAATAAGGAGAATGATCATGGCAAAAGCACCTTTCACATGCCCGATGTGTAATGAATATGACAAATGGAAGCTTGTTGACACATCCAACAAAGGCTTCAGTGTAGGTAAAGCCGCTTTAGGCGCGGTCATATTCGGACCTGTAGGCCTGGTAGGCGGAGCTCTGGGCAAGAAAACAAAAACATACTGCTGCGGGAATTGCGGCTTTAAACACGATTATGATGCCTGAGGTGACAGTATATGGATGTATCAAAAGCAAAATTGTATCAGGCAAAATTACATGATACCCTGTTGACCGATGTGATGCCTTTCTGGATGAACAGCGATCTTATAGACAGGGAGCATGGCGGATATATAACATCCGTTGACCGTTACGGTAAAAGCTATAACAATGACAAATCAGTATGGTTCCAGGGAAGAGGGCTCATAACCTTTAGCGCGTTGTGCAGAAAATACGGGACCAGACCGCAGTGGCTCGATGCTGCCGTTACAGGGAAGAATTTCCTTGAAAAATACTGCGTCGATACCGACGGCAGAATGTTTTTTACTGTCACAAGAGAAGGAAAACCTCTTAGAAAGCGCAGATACATGTTTTCTGAAAGCTTTTATGCCGCAGGCATGGCTGAATATTATGCTGTCACAAAAGACCAAAAAGCGTGGGAAAAGGCAGAAAAGTGTTTTGAAACGATCCTCATGCTGTACAGGACCCCAGGAAATGATCCATACAGGATAACGCCAAAAACATATAGCGGGACAAGGGATGAAAGAGCGGCGGCAATACTGATGGTGCTTTTGAGTACGGCTCAGATATTGAGGCGCTGCAATACAAAAAAGGCTTCATATTATGCAAGGATAGCAAAGGAGATCTCTGATGCAATGATAAGTCTGCATTATAGACCGGATCTTCACTGTGTTCTTGAAAATGTGTCGGCAGACGGTTCCTTTATAGATAATCCTTCGGGAAGGACCGTTAATCCAGGGCATTCATGCGAGAACGCGTGGTTTCTGATGAACGAAGCATTGTACCGCCATGATGACGGACTCATGAAAAAAGCTCTGAACATACTGGACTGGTCTTTGGAACTTGGATGGGACCAGCAGTTCGGAGGCATTTACTATTTCACTGATATCAGCGGCCGTCCCTGCGAACAGCTTGAATGGGACATGAAACTCTGGTGGGTGCACAATGAAGCGATGATAGCTGCCTTATATGCATACGCGATAACCAAGCAGGAGAAATATTCCGAATGGTTCGAAAAGATAACGGATTACTCTCTCACCCATTTTTCTGATGCAGAATATGGCGAATGGTATGGGTATCTTCACCGTGACGGTACCGTATCGCATACACAGAAAGGCTCGATGTGGAAAGGCCCTTTCCATCTGCCAAGATGCCTTATGATATGTGACAGTATACTGGATGCGATCATAAAAGACAGACCTGCAGGACCTGTGCTGTAGGGTTTACCCCACAACATGTTGACATTACGGTTTTTGTTGGGTATAATCAGCCGTATGAAAGCTTTTACCGAAATAGTAGAACAATACAAATATCAATTACTGCAAATGAGAGCCAGCTGCTGTGAACAGATAGCAAAGCTCCCGCGCGGCAGCCTTACTCTGAAAAGAATGGGTACCCGTGAGTATTGGTATCTGAAATACAGAGAAGGCAAGAAAGTCGTAACAAAATACATAGGCAAAGTATCCGATGCCATTGATGAACTGAAAGCACAAATTAAAAAAAGACAGGATCTGGAGAAAGACCTTAAGAAACTCGACAAGGAACTGGATATGGTCGACCGTTTTAAGGATATCAGTGCAAATGCATAGATGCAACAATGCATAGATGCAACAATGCATAGATGCAACAATGCATAGATGCAACAATGCATAGATGCAACAATGCATAGATGCAACAATGCATAGATGCAAAAAGCATAGATTAGAGGTTGAAACATGCGTATAGGTGAATTCACGGATTCATTTCTGCCGGTAGTTGACGGTGTAGGAAGGGTAGTATACAGCTATGCGGAAACATTGAGCAGGCGCGGGCATGAGTGTTATGTGATAACGCCTATGACGGATATGGGTTTTCGGGGCAGATACCCTTTTGAAGTAATCGACTTCTACGGTATAAGCGTACCTGACACTCCCCAGTACAAGGCGGGGATGCCGCTTTGGGATATGCATTATCACGAAAGGATAAAAACCGTCAGCTTTGATATAGTACATGTACACAGCCCGTTCATGACAGGATATGAGGGCATCCGCATAGCAAAGAAACTGAAAGTTCCTGTCGTGGGAACATTCCATTCCAAATATTACGATGATTTTCTGCAGGTAATGAAATTCCAGCAGCTTGCTTCAGCCGGTGTCAAACTAGTCTCTGACTTTTACGAGAAATGCGATGAAGTATGGGCAGTCAGCGAGGGTTCTGCCGAGTCTCTTATGAGTTACGGATATAAAGGCGATATAAAGGTGATGAGGAATGGCACTGAGATAAGAAAACCTAATAAAAAATATATCGATAAAGTAAGAACGATGTATAACCTTTCCGCAGTGCCCGTTGTTTTGTTTGTAGGTCAGATGAACTGGAAAAAGAATATATTATGCATCCTTCAGGCCGTAAAAATACTGAAAACAAAGGGTAGGCTCGTTAAACTCATCCTTGCAGGGCAGGGACCTCATGCTGATGAAATAATACAGAAGATAGAGGAACTGGATCTGTCTGACAGGGTAGAAATGACAGGGCATATAACGGATATACAGATACTTGACGGGTTATACGGGGCAGCTGATATTTTTGCATTTCCGTCCATATATGATAACGGACCCATGGTCGTAAGGGAAGCAGCGGCAATGGGCACTCCCTCTATAGTCGTTAAGGGAAGCAGTGCCGCAGAAGGGATCAGACATAAGGAGAACGGATTCTTATGCGACAATGATCCGATGGATCTTGAAGCTGTGCTTTCTGATGTTCTTTTCGATCATCCCGGAATGGCTAAGGAAGTTGGCAGGAACGCTCAGAAGACGATACCTATATCATGGGATGAGATAATACCGGATGTGGAGGAAAGATACTGCGATCTGATAATCAGAAAGAAACAGAATAAGCCGAGAAGAAGAACAAAAATACTGATTTAGGGCATACTGATTATTATTGATATATAGATATATTGATAGTAATATATTGCATAGTGGTTTTAGATCTGAAAAATAAATAACGCATCCGGGTGTTTGGGGAAATACCTGAATGGGATTTAGGGGAGTTTATGAGTGGTGAAGAAAAAGTAAAGCGCCGTTTAGGCGACAGGAACGATGCCCGCAGGATCAGGAATAATGAATTGGACGGATGTCATGCATTCTTCCCATATATTATGCCTAAAAGAACGGAAGCCGAAGTCTGGATAAAAGAGAAAATGGATTGTACCGACCTCATGAAGTATGTGAAGGATCTCAATGAGGCGAATCCCGGGCAGAAGACGACATATTTCCATGCTTTTGTCACAGCGATAGCAAAAGTCGTATATATGAGGCCTTTGCTCAACAGATACATAATAGCGAACAAGTATTATGAAAGACATGACATAATCCTGTCTTTCGTGGCTAAAAGGAAATTCGAGGAAGAAGCCGCCGAGGTCCTTATATCCATGAAAGTAAAACCTGACCAGACGCTTAAGGATGTATCAAAACTTATCGTCGGGGACGTATCAAAAGTCCGCAACGATGGAACCAATACTGTGGATGCATCTTTGGATTTTCTTAAAAAACTGCCAAGATGGGTCAACAGCATATTCAGCGGCCTCATGAGGATCCTGATCTATTTTGATCTGTATCCGAAGGGATTCCAGAAGGGCGATACCAATTATTCATCGGTGCTCATATCGAATCTTGGAAGCATCAAATGCGATGCGCCATATCATCATCTCAATAATTATGGAACGAACTCAGTCGTACTGTGCATAGGAGAAATACACAAGGAAGAACTCATAGACAATGACGGCAACAAGGCTATAAGGGATGTTGTCAATTTCGGTATAACATTGGACGAAAGGATCGGCGATGGCTTCTACTTTGCCAGGACCGCAAAACTTTTGAAATATATTATTGCTAATCCGACAATACTAGAAAGGCCTATAGGTGAAAAAATTGAATACAACGATTAAGGCTCCATGGCTGTCCAGTTACAAAGACATACCATTTCATCTGGAATATCCTGATGTTTCCATGTTTGATATGGTAGAGGAATGTGCAAAGAAACACCCCGAAGTAAAAGCATATGACTTTTTGGGCGTAGAATGCACATACAGGAAATTTGTCGAAAAAGTACATACCTGTGCAAAAGCGCTCGTACGTATGGGGATAAAGCCTGGCGACAAGGTAACGATCTGCATGCCCAACAGCCCTCAGGCTCTCTTCATGTTTTACGGTCTGAACCTGATAGGAGCTATCGGCAATATGGTACATCCGCTGTCATCAGAAGGCGAAATAGAGTTCTTTCTGAAGGATTCCAAGAGCAGGGCTGCTATTACTCTGGATCAGTTCTATCCTAAATTTGAAGCTATAAGGAATAATTATAAACTTGAGTATCTCATTATCACATCCATAAAAGATGAACTGAATATCCCTATGGCTGCAGGTTATTGGCTTACACAGGGCAGAAAAATAAAGAAAGTGCCAAAGGATGCTGACATCGTCGATTACAACGATTTTATGCGTCTTGGCGCAAAATATAAGGGTGAATATGCCGTCAAGAGAAAAGGCAACGACCCTGCTGTTATACTTTACAGCGGCGGCACGACCGGAACGACAAAAGGCATACTGCTTTCCAACCTGAATTTCAATGCACTTTCAATGCAGACCATAACAGCAGGCGACTGCATACATTTAGGGCATGCGATGCTTTCCATCATGCCTGTATTCCACGGATTCGGCCTTGGCGTGTGCATACATGCGATGCTGTCAAATTCGTGCAAATGCATACTTGTACCGCGTTTCAACGCCGCATCATATGCGAAACTCCTTAAAAAGAAAAGACCTAACTATATCGCAGGCGTTCCGACACTGTTTGAAGCTCTGTTAAGAAACCCGTATATGGATAAAGTGGATCTTTCATGTCTTGAGGGCGTGTTCTCGGGCGGAGATTCATTATCGATAGAGCTTAAGAAGAAGCTGGATAAATTCCTGAAAGATCATGGCGCAAAAGTACAGGTAAGGGAAGGATACGGCACCACTGAATGCGTTACCGCAAGCTGCCTGACACCTAAGGATTTTTATAAAGAAGGAAGCATAGGCATCCCGTATCCTGATACATATTACAAAATAGTCAAAGTCGGGACCACACAGGAAGTGCCTTATGACGAAGAAGGTGAAATATGCCTTCACGGGCCGTCTGTTATGATTGAGTACTGTAACAATGCAAAAGAGACCGCTGACACTTTAAGGACTCATGATGATGGATATGTATGGCTCCATACAGGGGACCTGGGGAAAATGGATGATGAGGGATTTATATATTTCTCCCAGAGGATAAAGAGGATGATCATAACATCGGGATACAATGTATATCCATCGCAGATAGAGAATATAATAGATGCTCACGAGGCGGTAAGCATGAGCTGCGTGATCGGTGTTAAGGATCCGTATAAGACGCAGAAAGTCAAAGCATTTGTGGTCCTTAAACCGGGATTTGCTGAGAATGAGGAAACCAGACAGTGCATACTGGAATACTGCAGGAAGAATATAGCCAAGTACGCAATGCCTTATGAGATCGAATTTCGAAAGGATCTTCCCAAGACCCTGGTAGGAAAAGTCGCATACCGTGTGCTGGAAAAAGAGGAATTAGAGAAGGATTCGGTCATAAAGACGGCTTAAGTCAGATCGCAGATCGATCAAATAGCCGGGTATCAGGTCATCACCGGTACCCGGCTTTCATTTTTTCAAATCCAGAAAATGTATAAAATCATATAGAAATTTATCAGTTTTTGCTCATGAAATCCTATATAACTCTTTATGAGTAAATAAACAATAATTAAATAAATAGTGAATAATTATTATTATAAATAGAGAAATAATCTTGCATGTGACTACTTGTTGTAATATACTATTTTAGGGGTCAAGATGACATTTGAGGATTTTCTGCCGCTGATTCTGGGGCTTTTTATCATATGCGCTATGCTATTAGGGTTTTATTGGCTCCTGAAAAAGTTTGCGGGTAAAACAAACAGATTCTCAAACGGCAAATATGTCAGGATCATTGACAGGATCGCGCTTACACAGGATAAACAGATACAGTTAGTCGAGATAGGTGACTTCATTATTGTTATCGGGATATCCGCAACTTCGATCACTCTGTTGAGTAAAATAAAAAAAGATCAGTTAAAACTATTGGAGCAGGAAACACCGGCTGCATCATTTCGTGATGTTCTGTCCGGTTTTTTAACAGGATCAAAGGACGGAGGCAGGAAACTTTGATGCGTAAAAAGATCGGACTGTTATTTGCAATACTGGCTGTGCTTTTTCCTTCTACCGTTATAGCGGCTGAAGAGGATGATATATCGGAGATCCTTGAACAGGGTATGGATACGCTGTCAGGATATTCAGAGATAATACCGACCGTTGTGATCCTGCTGATACTGACTGCTTTGCCTACGATACTCCTTCTGATGACTTCATATACCAGGATACTGGTGGTACTGTCATTTACCAGGAATGCGATGGGGACGCAGCAGATGCCTCCTAATCAGGTACTGATAGGGATATCGCTTATTCTGACGCTGTTCATAATGTCACCTACGATAGGGGAGATAAAAGAGGTCGCATATGATCCGTATATCAAAGAGGAAATTACTATAGTACAGGCGCTGGAAGCTGCTGAAGATCCCATAAAGGAATTTATGTTCAAAGAATGTCAGACCGAACCCGAAAGCATCAATATGTTTCTGTCTCTTTCAGGGATCGAAGAAACGCCGGACACTCTGGAGGAGATGCCCTTAAGTGTCATTATCCCGGCATTTATCACAGGAGAGATCACTAAGGCCTTCAAGATCGGGTTTCTGATCTATCTTCCTTTCATAATGATAGATATGATCGTATCAAGCATCCTCATGTCAATGGGTATGATGATGCTTCCTCCCTCAATGATATCCGTACCGTTCAAAGTGCTGCTTTTTGTACTGGTCGACGGATGGGAACTTATAATGAAGACCCTGATAATGAGTTTCGGCTAAACAGAAAAGAGGTACATATGGATCAGGCTGTCGTAGTAAATTTGATAAAGGATTCATTGACGGTCGTTTTAAAGGTCGCTTTACCGATAATGGTCATCGCCATGGTAGTAGGTATCATCATAGCTGTTTTTCAGGCAGCTACCCAGATCAATGAACAGAATATGGTGCTTGTGCCTAAGATAGTAGTGGTTTTTTTAGGATTGATAATTTTGGGATCATGGATGATCAGTCAGCTGACGGAATATACCAGGCAGCTGTTTGATCAGATACTGTCGCTGATATAGGAGAAGAATGAGTGGTTTTTCTGTCATTTATACTCATATAGACGTTTTCCTTCTGGTTCTGGTAAGGGTTTCTGCTTTTATAGCAGTTTCACCTGTTTTCGGCCGTAAAGGGATACCTGCAACGACCAAAGTGGGATTCTCCGTTATTCTGGCTTCAATTATAATGCTTGGTTTCGACACTCTTCCCGATCTTGGCGGCATTGAACAGACTGCATATATAATGCTTGTAGTAAAAGAAGCATTGATAGGTATCTCCGTCAGTTTCATAACCGTCATATTCTTTTCGATCTTCTATGCAGCCGGCCAGCTCGCGGATATGCAGATGGGATTCAGTGTAGGCGGGATATATGATGTGCAGATGCAGATGGAAGTCCCGCTTGTGGGAAACTTCCTGTATGCAATGGGATTTCTGACTTTCATTGTTTTAAACGGAGTCCCCAAGCTTGTGTTCCTGATATATTCCATGTATGACAGTATCCCTATAACAGGAGGAAGTTTCAATGAGACCTGTTATGAAGTTTTTTATAATGCATTTTCATTTACCTATGCATACGCGGTAAAGCTCATTCTGCCCCTTATTCTGCTCATGCTTGTAACTGAATTTTTACTGGGCGTCATAATAAAGTTCATGCCCCAGATGAATGTGTTCGTTATCGGTATCCCTGTTAAAATAGGGATGTCGCTTTTACTGCTCAATTTTCTTATAGGACCTGCTTTCCAGTTTCTGGATGTGTATTTTAATGATATGTTTGAAAGCGCGATGATGCTGATAAGGAGTATGGGATAAATGGCCGGTGAGAAAACAGAAAAGGCCACGTTAAAAAAACGGCGTGACGCTAAAAAAGAAGGCGATGTCAATAAAAGCATTGAAATAGGTAATATTTTTTCGCTGCTGGTCATTACTCTTCTTATAGGCGTGTATTTTATCAATGCTTTCTCCGCGGTCGCAGTCTTTTTAGAAAATTCTTTATACATAACGGATTTTGAACCTGTATTTAATTATGTAAAATACGGGAAGTTATTTTTAGAGACAGCCGGAGTGTTTATGATAGCTATGCTTGTAATAGGGATGGCGACCAATTATATGCAGGTAGGGTTCCTGTTTACAACAAAAAAGCTGAAGCCTGATCTGGCAAAACTGAATCCGCTGGAAGGATTCAAAAGGATCTTTTCAAAAAGAATGATATTTGACCTTTTAAAGAGTCTTGCGAAACTGACGGTCATAGTGCTCATTTCCTATACCGCTCTGGAGAGTGCCATGCTGGAATTTTCCTATCTGAGTTTCTATGGTATTTATCCTGCGTTGCAAAAGGCTCTTTCAGTTTTGACAAAGGTACTGACAAGCGTTCTTATAGGACTCACGGGATTGGCAATTGTGGATTTCATATACCAGTGGTTCGAATACGAAAAAAGACTTAAAATGTCGAAGCAGGAGGTGAAGGATGAATTTAAAAATACCGAAGGTGATCCTCAGGTAAAATCGTTTATAAAAAGCAGGCAGCGCCAGATATCAAAAAGACATATGATGCACGCCGTACCTGCTGCAGATGCGGTGATCACGAACCCTACCCATCTTGCAATAGCGATAAAATATGCCCATAAGCAGGATACCGCCCCTAAGGTAGTCGCAAAGGGACAGGGACTGATAGCGGAAAAAATAAAACAGATAGCAAGAGAGAATAACGTATATATTGTGGAGAATAGGCCGTTGGCAAGGATACTGTACAAAAAAACCGAGATAGGCGACCTGATACCGTATGAGCAGTATAAAGCGGTTGCTGAAATACTGGCTTATGTTTACAATATGAAGAATAAGAAAGAGACTGGTGATCAAAATTAAAAGTAAATTCAAACAATGTATTTTAGCTGCGATCGTTATCGGGATAATAGTCATTATCGTCGTTCCCTTAAGTACGACTCTTCTGGACATATTGCTCATAATCAACATTACTTTTTCACTCATGATATTATTGACTACCCTGTACGTTAAGGAACCTTTGAATTTTTCCATTTTCCCGATGCTTTTACTGATAACCACTCTTTTCAGGCTTTCTTTAAATATCTCTTCTACCAGGATAATACTCGGTGAAGGCGGGGCGGCAGGGAAAGTCATTGCGGCTTTCGGCAGTTTCGTCGTACAGGGGAATATAGTCGTCGGACTAGTGATATATCTGATCATTATGATCATCCAGTTCATCGTTATTACAAAAGGTGCGGAAAGAGTGTCTGAAGTCGCTGCCAGATTCACGCTTGATTCGATGCCCGGCAAGCAGATGGCCATCGATGCCGATCTGAATGCAGGATTCATAGATGAAAAAGAAGCAAAAATAAGAAGAAAAAAAGTGGAATATCAGGCGGACTTTTACGGATCTATGGACGGCGCGACTAAGTTCGTCAAAGGTGATGCTATAGCAGGTATCATCATAACACTTATAAATTTTATAGGCGGCATGATCATAGGCGTCACTTCAGAGGGAATGGAATTTGCACAGGTCATCGAGGTTTATTCTCTTGCGACCGTCGGAGACGGTCTGGTTTCCCAGATCCCGTCTTTAATGATATCGACTGCTACAGGCATTATAGCCACAAGATCCACAGCCGATCAGGATCTGAACGAGCAGTTTACGTCACAGCTTTTTTCTGATTACAAAGTGCTGTTCGTAAGCGGAGCCGCGTTGCTTTTACTGAGCATAGTTCCGGGATTCCCGGGTTTCTTTCTGCTTCTTATAGGCGGTGCGCTTCTGGCGATGGGTTATGCGATCTATTCAAAAACAAAGAAAAAAACGATGCCTGTAAAAGCCAATGAGGAAGTGCAGGTAAAAAGCGAGAGGGAACCTGTCAAGACCAATATAATGGAGTTACTGAACGTGGATCCGGTTAAAATAGAACTGGGTTATTCACTTATCCCTCTGATAGATGAAGCGCAGGGCGGAGACCTTCTTGAAAGGATGATAACCATAAGGAACCAGTTTGCATCAAGTCTGGGTATAGTAATACCTGTGGTCCGATTCCGGGATAATCTGTCTTTAAAATCAAATGAATATGCTATCATGATACGTAACACAGTCGTTGAAAAAGGGGTCGTACTTTCCGATCATATGCTTGCAATGAATTCACAGGCTGCAGACGAAGATGATCTGGAAGGGATCGATACCAAGGATCCGGCATATGGGATGCATGCGAAATGGATCACCAAGGATATGCAGGATAAAGCACAGATGCTCGGATATACGGTGATAAGCCCTTCATCCGTCATTGCGACGCATATTTCAAAGATCGTTAAAAAACATTCGTATGAAATAATCGGCCGTCAGGAAATACAGAAACTCGTTGACAATCTGAAAGAAAAACAGAGCGTGCTCGTTGATGAGGTGATAGGTAAAACAGTGACAATAGGCCAGTTGCATAAGGTCCTGATGGGACTTCTCAAGGAAGGCATACCTGTCAAATCACTGGATATCATCATAGAAACGCTTGGAGATTATGCAAAAACAACAAAAGATATGAATGTCCTTATAGAATATGTCAGGCAGGCATTAAAGCGTGAAATAACGCAGATATATGCCCCTTCAGGCAAGATCGATGTCATCACCGTGCATCATGATATCGAAGATATGATCACAAAAGGGATAAGAGCAGCGGAAGGTGGAGGATATCTTGCACTTGAACCGGAAAAAATCAAAGATATCATTAAAGCATCAGGTGATGCTATAAGGAAAGCGGCATCGCAGGGAATAGATGCCATAATACTCACATCACCTATCATAAGGATCTATTTAGTGGATATTGTTCACCAGATAGATGAAAATATCGATGTTTTGTCATATAATGAAATAGAGAATAAAGTGAAGATCCAGATAGTCGGAAGCGTTGTTTTACAATAGGAGTGGCAGATGGACAAAACTAAAATTTGGAATGAATACATGGATCGCAGAACTGTCGCTAACAGGAACGTGATAGTCGAACAGTACGCATATCTGGTAAAAAGGGTGATATACACAATTCCATGCACCAGGATAGGTCTGGTCGAAGAAGATGACCTGTATAGCGAAGGCGTTATCGGGCTTATCGATGCCGTAGAAAAATTCGATTCCAATAAGAATGTGAAATTCGAGTCTTACGCCTGTCTGAGGATCAAAGGGCAGATCCTGGATTATATGAGGAAGTTAGACATACTGTCCAGAGATACAAGGAAAAAATCAAAAGAACTGAATGATTTTCTCAACAAGTATCATAACTGTTATGGGAAAGAACCGACTTTACAGGAAATATCATCCGCACTGGATATAAGCATCGATAAAGTAAAAAGGATACAGGAAGAAGAAGCCTTGTCTGACATGGTCTCCTTCGAGTCATATATAGAAGATAACGGAGATATAATAAAAAGCCGTAAGGAAGAGGAATATCCTGAAGAGACCCTGGATAAAGCACAGCTCATCGAGGCATTGGCATACCACGTGGACAGACTGAGTGAAAAAGAAAAAACGATACTGAATCTGTATTACACTGAAGAGCTGACTTATAAAGAGATCGCACAGATCATGGATCTGTGCGAATCAAGGATATCACAGATAATTTCAGGGATCCTGTCGAAATTAAAAGAAGAATTGAAAGATAATATCTAAAGTAAACCGATAAAATGCCGATGTAATAACCAAGAGCCATTACAGGAGGAAATAGATGGATATCGGCCTTGATCAACTTGGAAGATCGTTACTTACACTGAACAGCCAGCTTGCTGTTGTGTCAAATAATATTGCAAATACATCGACAGACAGGTATAAGACCGATACTCTTACCATAAGATCATTCAGCGATTACTTTATACAGGAACAATATGATTCAGAAAAGGAAAACCTGTTCGATCTGAATATCTGTACAGACTTTACGCAGGGCGAATTGTATGAAGGCGATATTAATGATATCGCTCTTGATAAGAACGGTTTCATTGAAGTGATGTATAAAGACAATCTGTATTATTCAAGAGGCGGAAGTTTTGATATCGATACAGACGGATATCTTGTGGATCAGCATGGAGCATATATCATGGGGACGCAGGGAAAGATATATGCCGCCGATCAGGATGTGGAGATCTCCAAAGCGGGTACCGTGACCGTTGGCGGGATATATGCCGATACGATAGAAGCAGTCGATTTTGCAGATTATACGGAACTGAAAAAGATCGGGTTTGATTATTATGCAGCAAGTGAAAATGCCGTTACGATTGAAAGCCAGGCTGAGATAAAGCAGGGATACACCGAGGGATCAAATGTCAGCCTCACTGAGGAATATTTAAAAATGATGGATATAAGCAACAAATATGAAACAAATCAGGCAGTCATACAGATCCTTGATGAGATGAACGGGAAAGCAGTAAATACCATAGCCGCATTTTAAGGAGAATAACAGATGAACAACGCTTACTACATAGCCGCAAATTCCATGATATGCCAGGAAAAAGTATTTGATGTGATCTCAGGCAATATATCAAATATAAACACGAACGGTTATAAGAAAACATCGGTTAGTTTCAGTGATCTCATGTATTCACTTTATGATACCGAGTCAACTAAAGAATATACCCTGGGAAGCGGGATAACCACAAACGGATATTCAAAGGATTTTACATATGGGGATCTGAAGGAGACCGGAGATGATTATGATCTTGCTTTTTATAAAGACGGTTTTTTGACCCTGTCTGACGGAAATGAGAGGTTTTATACAAGAGGAGGAAGTTTTTCCCTGTCTGAGTATGAGAATAATTTATATCTTGCCAGTGATGAAGGATACTTCCTCTTAGATGCAAATGGTGATAAGATACAGGTAAGCGGGGAAGATGGAGATTTGGTGATCGATACTGACGGCGTTATTTCTTTTAAAAACAGCGGCAGAACGGTCACACTGGATATCACATCCTTTGAAAACCCCGGTGAGCTGGAAGCTTTTGGAAAAAGTTTATATAAAAACGGTACGGGACTAAAGGAAAACACAGAAGTTGCCGATATATCATTAAGGCAGGGAAGTTTGGAACAGTCGAATGTGAATATGGCGGTGGAGATGACTGATCTCATACAGGCCCAGAGGCTCTACCAGATGAACTCAAAAGTACTTCAGGTCATGGATGAGATCAGCGGTATAGCTAACAGATTACGTAAATAAGCAAGGAGATCTATTATGAAAATAAATCCAGTAAATGCATACGATACAGTCAATAAGGTCAGTAATAACTCGGATAAAGGACAGATATACAGACAGGATATGCATGTCAGTGATGAAGTAAGTATCTCTGATCAGGCAAAGTCCATCGACAAGTACATCCAGAAGGCAAAAAACGCAGATATCGACCGTGCTGATATGATAAGCAGCATAAAAAGCAGGATCAAAAGCGGTGATTATAAGGTCGACAGTAAGGCATTATCCGAAAAGATCATCGATTCGATAATAAAAAAGTAGTTTGAGGAAATAATATCCTTGAACCGTGTAAGCTTTACAGTTTAAGCTATAGTTTGTTTTACCCAAAAAGGAGGCCTTATGATAGAACTTTTTGAAGAGGTAATGAGTTTGTATTCAAAACAGATCGACATAATAGATCAATTCAATGCTGTCTCAAAAGAAAAAGCAAACATACTTAAGAGTAATGATATTAGTATGCTCAACAGTATAATAAAACTTGAAGAGGCATTGCTTATGAGGTTTTCATTGGCTGAAAATAAAAAACAGAGAGCACTGAATATATTGAAAAATCAGTACGGGATAAAGAAGTTCACTAAAAGAATAATGCATAAATATCTGGAACCTGATCAGATCAGAAAAGCTGAGAAGCTGACAGAACGTTTTTACAGCGATCTTGTTGAACAGGAAAAATTAAAAACTCTCAATGTGAAAATAGTTGAGACCAGGCTGGAAGAACTCAGGTCAGCTCTGGATATCATCGAGAAGAAGAGCGAAAGATATTACGAGCCTAATGTCCTGTTAGATAAAAGGGTATAATCATGAGCACATTCAGCGGTATTGAAATAGTCAGAAAAAGCCTGTATGTAAATCAAAAAGCGATCGACATCACAGGCCACAATATTGCCAATGCCAACACGGAAGGATACACAAGACAGCAGATAATCCTTGAAGCGGTAGGTGATAATTCCAGGACCCTGTTTTCAAGTTCAGGTGCAACAAACATCGGAAGAGGAGTGCAACTTGCACAGATAAAGCAGGTACGTGATGATTATTATGACAGCATGTACCGTAAGGAAATGGGTATACAGGCAGAGCTTTCCACTGAGAGTTCAGGGTATATATACATAAACAGTCTGATGAGGAACGGGAGAGATGATTCTATAAGCAATATGCTTACAGATCTTTTTGATTCTATAGAAAACCTGGCTGCGAATACTGAAAATATGACTATCAGGGAAGAAGTAAAACAGAATGCGATACTTTTCACTGAAAATTTAAACATAACCGCAGATGCGCTGATGCAGTACAAGACCGAACTGAATGATGATGTAGCGACACTTGCATATGAGATCAACGATAAAGCATATCAGCTGGTCGAACTGAATAAACTGATCTGTGAATTTGAAGTGACAGGCGCGACAGCAAATGAATTAAGGGATCAGAGGAACCTTATCGCTGACGATCTTTCAGGTCTTATGAGTGTGACGGTAAATGAAAGAGACAACGGTGAATTTCAGGTCATGTCAGGCGGATACTGCCTTGTGGACCATTACACTGTCCATGAGATAGAAGTGAAGAACAACCTGGAAAGTGACGCTGTCGAAGGCACATTCAATCAGCTTTACTGGAAAGATACAGGTACTAAAGTATTGCTAACAGGCGGACAGCTGAAAGGTATGCAAGATATCAGAGACGGCAACTCTCAGGATAAAATGGGGATTGATTATGTCATAAGCCAGCTGGATGATCTTGCAGGTTCCATAGTTGAACAGTTCAACAGTATAAACAGCGAAGGATATACTCTGCCATACGGCTCAAATCTTTCAGTATCCGGAGCAGACTTTTTTAACAGTGAGAACCTGAAAGCATCAAATATCAGGATATCAGATGCTTTAAATGAAAACGCATCAAATATAGCGGCATCTGATGTATCTTTGAACGACTCCGCAGGAACGTCAAATAACAGGAATCTGATGAAGCTGGTGGCACTGAGGGATGCTACAGGCATAATGTACGGGGATGCCAGTATAGGTAACCTGGAGGATCATATAGAGTCTGTGTTTTCGAAGGTGACTATAACGACAGGATATGCCAAAGCAAGAGCTTCCAGCCAGGATGAAATAGCAGACTATATAAGCAGTCAGAGAGACTCAGTATCAGGAGTTAGCCTTACTGAAGAGACCATAAACCTGACCACGTATCAGAAATCATATGAGGCAGCTGCAAATGTTATGCAGGTGATCGATGAGATGCTGGATACACTGATCAATATGATATAGGAGTAGAATCATGAGGATAACAAACGGTATGATGGCAAGAAGATCGATGAAAGATATCGAAACGGCATATAAAAAGCTTTCGGATACTTCATATTCCGTTTCAACGGGGAAAAAGTATGAGAACGCTTATGATGATCCCGTATCTGCAAACAGTCTCAACAGGCTTAAAAGCGATAAAAAAGATATAGCCAAATATTACAGCAATATCGATAACGCTACAGCTGCGATAAGCGATATGGAAACGGCAGTAAAAGACATAAACAGCTGCATGCAGAAGATAATGGAACTGTGCACAAATGCAAATAATTCTTCTTTATCCTCATCAGCAAAAGAATCCCTGAGTCAGGAGATCCAGCAGTATAAAGAACAGATAATAACAGACCTGAATTACAGCAGTTCAGGAGTATACATTTTTGGTGGGTTCAACACAAAAAACAAACCGGTGACCGCTGATGGCGGAGTATATGGATATAACGGGATCGATACATTGTTAATGACGGATGAAGAAACAGCGTCAGCGATGTCGGAAAAAGTCTCGGTAAACATCAGTAAAGGCATGAGTATGGATATACGGATCTCAGCGCTGGAAATAATGGGTACAGGCGAAAACAATATGCTGAATAACATAGATGCTCTGACTAATGTCATAAGAGCTGATGTGTTCAATAATGAATCGTACACTGCATTTAATAAAGTGCTTGAAGATAATTATGATAAAGTGCTTATAAATATTACAAAAATAGGCGCAGCGGCCAACAGGATCGATTCCGTGAAAACACAGCTGAAAAGCCGGGAGTCAACATTAAATGACCGTATATCAGACGTAGAGGATATAGATACCGAAAAAGCGATACTGAACTATAAGCTTGCTGAACAGGCATATGAGGCGTCATTATCGGCTTCGGTTTCTGCAATACAGTTATCATTACTTGATTTTATAGAGTAAATATAAAGGCGGGATGAAATGGAAACGGATAAACCAATGGATATCACATTTAAAAGGGAAATATATGGATTTGAGAACATAAAGGAATATACGCTGACAAAAGCATCAGAAAGCGCAGATAATCCCTTCAGATTTTTAAAGGCATCTGACGGAAACGTTTGCTTTATACTCCTGGATCCTAAAATGATCGACAGATCATATGATCCTGTTCTTGATGATAAGGAAATGAAATCGCTCGAATTAAAAGATCCTGCTGATATGCGGATCTATGGGATCGTTGTTATTCCAAATGATATTAAAATGATGACAATTAACTTAAGAAGTCCTATAATAATCAATATAGAGAATGGAAACGCAATACAACTGATCCTAGAAGATGACAGATACAGTATAAGGCACAGGATACTTGGTTGCTAGGGGATTAAAGAAATGTTGGTTATATCAAGAAAATCTGGAGAATCCATATTGATCGGCGACGATATCGAGATCACCGTCATAGAATCGCAAAACGGTAAAGTCAAGCTTGGAGTCAATGCAAAAAAAAGCATTAGAGTCTTGAGAAAAGAAATAGTTGATGAAGTCACCGCTGAAAACATTCATGCATCGTCAAAAAATGATGATCAGTCTATAGAAAAGATAGGGATATTTTTGAATAAGGAAATAGAGAAATGAGGTGTGTTCCGACTACTTTTTTAAAGGAGGACATGATAGTAGGTAAGGATGTCTATGGTAAGTACGGAGAAATTTATCTTACAAGAAATACCAGACTAACTTCAAAATACATACAGCAGCTTGAAACACTGGGATATCTTTCAATACTGATAGAGGATGGGATATCCGAAGGGATCGAGGTCAGTGAAACGATTAATCCGAGGATACGGGTCGAAGCCATCAACAGGGTGAAGGATCTGTATACATCCATTAAAAACAATAATAAAGGCATACTGAACAGCTGGAAAGAAATCGATCAGCTGACGGATAATATAATATCAGATATAGTCATAAACGAAAATGCAGTATATAACATCATGTACATGAAGTGCCATGATGATTTTACATATACCCACTGTGTGAATGTTGCTTTGATCGCAGCGATCGTGGGAAAGAAATCCATGATGAGCAAATCGATACTGATCGATCTGTTCAAAAGCGCGCTTATGCATGACATAGGCAAGCTTTTCATACCTTCGACGATACTGAATAAACCGGGTAAATTAAGCAGTGCTGAATATGAACTCGTCAAGCAGCATCCGCTCAAAGGATATGATTATCTTGTGGAACAGGGCTGCCTTTCCACTCAGGCCAGGATGGGTGTTATGATGCATCATGAGTATCATAACGGAAAAGGATATCCCTTCGGGATAGCGGATACCGGTATCAGTAAATACGGGAAAGCTCTGTGTATCTGCGATGTGTATGAAGCGCTGACTTCAAACAGGCCATACCGTAAGGCATGGAGCCAGTCTGAAGCCTTTGAATATATAATGGGAAACAGCGGAAGCATGTTTGACCCGGAGATCACCAGGGTATTTATAGAAAACATCACGCCCTTCAATCCAGGTACGATAATAGAGTTGAGCAACGGAGCGCAGGCGATAGTCGTAAATAATAATAAAGGGCTTCCGCTGCGGCCTGTGATAAGGGTTTTCGAAGAAGAAGGCAACAGGGTCGCCCCATACGATGTCGATCTGAAAGTAAACACTGATTATCTTAATATCGTTATCAATAAGGAAGTAGACGGCTGATCCCTGTAACGGATCCATATTCGAAACAATAATAAAAAAAATATAAAAAAAATTAAAGTAATCATGATTTGATCCGATTAATTAGTTGTGAAGATACTGGCCGGTATACTGGCACAAAAAAATAGGGAAAGGATTCCCGATAAAAAATCAAGGAGGATTACATGAGAATTAACCACAACATAGCTGCGTTAAATACATATAACCAGTTATCAAAAAACAACGAGGCTGCTAACAGCTCACTAGAAAAACTTTCATCAGGTCTTAGAATCAATCAGGCCGGTGACGATCCCGCAGGAATGGCGATTTCAGAAAAAATGAGAGCGCAGATAAACGGATTGGATCAGGCAAACAGAAATGCTCAGGACGGTATTTCCCTTATACAGACAGCAGAAGGTGCTTTGAATGAGACGACATCGATACTTCAAAGAATGCGTGAACTGGCTGTACAGGCAGGCAACGATACCGCAACAGCAAGCGACAGATCCACAATACAGGCCGAAATGGATCAGTTAGCTCAGGAAATCACAAGGATCGCTGACACGACAAAGTTCAACGGTGAAGCCCTTATGTCAAATGACCACGTGTTTTCCGGCAATCTCCAGATCGGCGCAGATGCAGGCCAGACACTGACAGTTTCCCTTACAAAAATGGATGCTGTGACAATAGGTGTTGGTATAGGTAGCGAAGTTCCGACTCTTGAAGCAGCAGAATACACAGATGTGGCAGGAACCTTCCATACCGATGGCGGAGCTGTTGATGTAAGCAACTATACATCAAATCTTCAGAGTCTGGAAATCACATTTGACGTTCTTACAGTAGGTAATGCAACTACCGCCGGGACAGCCCGCATAACAGTAAACGGCATATCAGCAGATGTAACGGCTGATGCTGTCGGAGCTGGAAGCGATTTTACTCTGTCTCACAGTGATTTTGCAGACATTATAGCATCGGGAGAATCGATCGCTATAACTTCCGGAGCAGACCTCGAAGCGGATATGGTAACGACTGTATCTATAAAAGCATTACAGAATGGTTCACTTCAGGGATTGGATGTATCGACCGGTGCTTCCGCATCAGCGTCTCTTACTTCAATCGATAATGCTATAAGCGCTGTCTCCACACAGAGGTCAAATCTTGGTTCATATACCAACAGACTTGAGTATACGATCACGAACCTTGAAACAGCTTCCGAGAACATGACCGCAGCTGAATCACGTATCAGAGATGTAGATATGGCATCTGAAATGATGGAATATACAAAGATGAACGTGTTAGGCCAGGCAGCACAATCCATGTTAGCTCAGGCGAATGCGCAGCCTCAGAACGTATTACAGCTGCTTAACAGCTGATCAGATCACTAAAAAACCCGCCGCTTAAAAACGGCGGGTATTTTTAACTGTTGATACATCGATATGGAGGAAATCAGAGGTGTAATATGAATGATTCATACATTGATTCAATAACCGGCGTTACAGCAGCAGTATCAGTCGAAAGCCAGGCAGTGAAAGAACCGCCGGCAGACAAGCAGACAAAGGATAATATTAACGGGATATCAGATAGCGAGCCGGAAGAAGATATCCAGACATGCGATAACAAGATACAGCTTGACAAACAGGTTGAAGAACTTAATAATCTGCTGATAAAAGATGAAAAGCGCGTGGAGTACAGTATCTATAAGGAAACTAATTCCGTGATCTTCCGGGTTATAGATATCCGTACGAATGAGATAATAAAAGAGATCCCGTCAACAAAGCTTATAGATCTGTCCGTAGCAGTATCAGAAAAATTCGGTCTTATAGCAAACAGGGAAGTCTAATCGAGGTGATAATATGTCAGAAGAAGTATCGACTTTAGAATATTCGTCAAGCAGGATCTCAGGACTGGCATCAGGTCTTGATACTGAGGATATGATCGAGAACCTGATGAAAGCTGAAAGACAGAAGGTCATCAAGATCGAACAGGAACTGACTTATGCGACGTGGCAGCAGGATGCTTACAGAGGTGTGATACAGACATTATCGGATTTTACAAAATCTCAGTTCAATCTTTCCGATAATTCGCAAAATATACTTTCCACTACCAATTTAAAGACAGTAGATATGGTCTCAAACGCATATGTTACAGCAATGGCCAACGGTGATGCGGCAGCAGGTGCATATACGATAAATGAAATACTTCAGACTGCAAAAGCATCAAATGTCACCAGTAACACAGCCGTTAAAAACGGTATTTCGGGAAGTGATGATCTGTCTTTGCTTCCCACTATAGATATAAGCGGTATGTCTTTTTATGCCAGACTCGACGGAGAGCAGTATGAAATCAGTTTTGATCAGAATTACACCGACAGAGCCGTATTCATATCGGATCTGCAGGCTAAACTGGATGCTGAACTGGGATCCGGAAGAGTAACAGCCAGTCTGGACCTGAACAATGAAATACAGCTTATGGCAGATAATAGTACTTTTCAGATACTTGACAGTAGTGAATCGGTCATCAAACTGGATTACCTGGGGTTACGGTCCGGTGATATGAGCATTCTTAATCTGAAGGGTTCCATGTATGAGAATTTCGGATCTAACGAGGATATGTCATTCAAAATAAACGGGACAGAATTTAATTTTTCCGGCAGCGACAGCATTGAAACAATAATGAATACTATAAATGAATCAGCGGCAAAAGTTAAAATGACATACAACAGCATAACGGATAAAATGACCGTAACGTCTGCAAAAACCGGAAGTAATTCATATATAGACATAGAGAACCTGACCGGTAGCTTTTTTGGCGAAGACAGTCTCCTTGGCATTACAGGCGGCTTAACAAAGAATGGCCAGGATGCAATGTTTTATCTTAATGATGAGGACAAAACCAGCATCATAACAAGAAGTTCAAATACATTTACGATTGACAATATCACATACACACTGAAGAAAGAAACGGTGCAGGCCATAGAGTTTGGTGTGGAAAATAATGTGGACGGTATATATGATTCCATAAAGTCGTTTATTGATGAATATAACAGTGTTGTTTCAGAGCTTACGACTCATGTCCTGCAGACAAGGGATTATGATTACGAGCCTTTGAGCGACGAGCAGAAGGGTGATATGACTGAAAAGCAGATCGCAGAATGGGAAGCTACCGCAAAAGAGGGGATATTGAAATCCGACAGCCTGCTGTTCAATATGCTCAGTGAATTTAGGACAGCTTTTACAAGCGCAGTGGAAAACCTGAATATGACTTTCGGCAGTATCGGGATAAACACTTCCGACTATACCAATAATGGCAGGATCAGTATCGACGAAACAGTTCTGAAAGGTGCCATAGAAGGCAAATTTGAAGAAGTAGTGGATATGTTCACCAGACAGTCAACTGTGGAATATACCCGAGATTTGAGCGCTACAGATGCAGCAAAGCGGTTCGATGAAAATGGATTTGCCCAGAGAGTGAACGATATTATTAAGAAATATATCACGGTTTCCAGAGATAAAAACGGTAATAAAGGATTTCTGATCGAAAAAGCGGGTGTTACCGATGATGCATCCGACGATACGAATATGCTGACTAAGAGGATAAATGATATCAAGGCAAAACTAGAAGAAGCGAATGATGACATGGATGACAAGGAAAAACAGTACTGGTCGCGGTTCACGGATCTGGAGATAGCGATACAGAAAATGAATACTCAAAGCAGTTATGTCACGTCAATGATGGAGCAGTAACATGAAACAGGAAAATATTCTAAAGGAATACGCGGATAACAATATATTGCAGTCTACCCCTGAAGGGTTGATATTGCTTCTGTACAACAAATGCATAGGTGATATTGAATTGGCCAAGTGCTGTCTGAATAAAAAGAATATGGAAAAAACCAACTCTTATATACAGAAAGCCGAGGACATACTTTACTACCTGCGGTCCTCACTTGATAAAGGTTATCCCATATCCAAGCAGCTTGATGATATGTATGAGTTCGTAATATATCAGCTTACTTTGGCTAATATGAAAAAAGATATCGGAAAACTTGATGTAGCTTTGGATTTTGTGATGCAATTCCGCAGTTTATGGATGGAAGTGACGGAAACAAACAGAAAACTGAAAAGCAAGGCCGTGTGAACTTTAACATAGCATATAAATATGACATAAAGAAACGCACTTATCATATCCGGCAGCGTTTCTTTTTTTTGTCAGGATCGATGGTGCTCTAGAATATTTTAACTATTTTATATACGCGGTTAAAAAAATATAAAGCTCCCAAAGTTAAAGAAATCAATGTTTGCTCCGATATATCTGTTGTAAGAAGTTTTCATGTATTTATGATGTAGCAGGTATAAGTTTTTCGGATAATTGGGGGTAATATGACGAGTAATATATTCAATGAACACATGCTGGAAGTATTCCTTTTTGAGACTTATGAGCTTATGGAACAGTTAGAAGAGCAACTGCTTAACATTGAAAGCTCAAAGCAGATGACAAAAGAGAATATCGATGAAATATTCAGGATAATGCATACGACAAAGGGTTCATCTGCCATGATGCAGCTTGAAGGCATCAGTGTTCTTACTCATAAAATCGAGGATCTTTTCTATTATATAAGGGAGAATGATCTGACCGGTATAAATAATGACGAAATAACCCAACTTGGTTTTATGACGATTGATTTCATAAGGACTGAAATAAAGAAGCTTGAAGAGGGAAAGACACCGGATGGCGATGCAAGTGATCTGGAAAAGAAGATAACCGTCCTTATCGCCAAACTTAAAGATCCGGGGAAAGACACTGCGAAAGCTAAAGACAAAATAGCTGCAACGGATTTACAGCAGGCCATTACGGATGACCGCAAAGGGACATTATATGAAGCAAAAGTTACTTTTGATAATGATTGCGGCATGCTCAATATCAGAGCATATACTGTTGTGAGAAATATAACTGATTACTGCAGTTCGATCGCGCATATCCCGGAAGAACTTATGGATAATGATGAAGCATCTGACATTATCGCAAAAAACGGATTCATTATCAGATTCAATTCTGAACATCATCAGGAGGAGATCGAAAAAGTCCTGAAAGAATCTTTGTTTGTTACAGATATCAGGCTTGCAGTTATTTCAGATAATGACGCCGGGAAGTCCGGTCCGTCCAAAGAAGGCGCATCGACGGAAGCAAAAAACATTGACAGTCAAAACGGCGTGCAACAGAAAAAAGGCATCATAAGCGTAAATATAGAAAAAATGGACAGGCTTATGGATCTTGTAGGAGAAATAGTCATTACTGAAGCCATGGTCATAAATAATCCTGATCTTAAAGGACTACAGCTGGATAATTTCCAGAAGTCAGCGGCCCAGCTCAAGAAACTGAATAATGAATTGCAGGATGTAGTGATGTCCATAAGGATGATACCTATAGCGGCGACATTTCACAAGATGCATCGGATCGTCAGAGACATGAACAAAAAGCTTGGTAAGGATGTTGAGCTTTATATTTATGGGGAAGAGACTGAAGTCGATAAAAGCATAATAGACAGTCTGGGTGATCCGCTGATACACCTTGTAAGAAATTGTATGGATCATGGGATCGAAGATCCGGAAACAAGAAAAAAAGCAAATAAACCGGAAAAGGGCAAAGTCATTCTTGATGCCAGGAATAACGGAAGCGAGATAACCATCAGGATCAGCGACGACGGTAAAGGCCTGGACAGACACAGGATATACGAAAAAGCAAAAGATCGCGGTTTTACAGTAAAAGCGGAAGATGAAATGACCGATAAAGAAATATTCTCCCTTATTCTTATTGCAGGCTTTTCGACCAATACTGAGGTAACCGAATACTCAGGCAGGGGCGTCGGGCTTGATGTTGTAAAAAAGACCATTGAAAAACTTGGAGGTAATATTTCCATCGAAAGTATATTTGGTGAAGGTACGACCATCAATATGAGGATACCTCTGACCCTCGCTATAATAAACGGAATGAAAGTGTCTGTAGGAAAATCGATTTTTACGATACCTATAACCTCAATTAAAGAATCAATGAAGATCAAAAAAGAAGATATAGTTAAAGATACTTCTGATAGGGAAATGGTTATGATACGAGGAAAAGCATATCCGGTAGTCAGACTGCACAGGCATTTTGTATTGGAAAGTGAAATAACGGATCTTACTGAAGGGATCCTTGTGATGGTCGAATCTGAGGATAATGCATTCTGCATATTTGCAGACACGATAATAGGAGAACAGCAGATCGTGGTAAAACCCATACCTGCGTTCATAGGTAAATGCGAGAATGCGAATACAGGCATTGCGGGATGCGCGATCCTTGACGATGCAAATATAAGCATAATTTTGGATGTAACCGGGCTTTTCAGCCAGATAATCAAATAGAAGGAGAGCGGATATGGATACTGACAATGACAAAAACCTGGCACAGCAGGAGGAAGATACTCAGAAGGACAGATATCTCACCTTCAGTATAGGCAATGAATCCTTTGGGGTAGAGATCAAGTATGTGACGGAGATAATAGGGATACTGCCTGTCACGGTAATTCCCGAAGTCCCTGATTATGTCAAAGGGATAATAAACCTCAGAGGAAAAATAATCCCGGTGATAGATATCAGGCTGAAATTCAAGAAGGAAGCCGTGGATTATGATGACAGGACCTGCATAATAGTTGTTAATGTCGAGGATATAACGGCAGGTTTTATCGTGGATAATGTCACTGAAGTAATAACCATCAGCGGTGATGATGTTGTTGCACCGCCGGAATACAAAGAGTGCTGCCAGAATAATTATATCCAGAATATAGGTAAGACGCCTAATGGGATAAAGCTGCTCCTGGATTGCAGGATGATCCTAAGCGGTGCAGATCAGATAGCCGGTTTGTAAGAATAAATTTCAGTAATAATATATAAGGAGGAAATTATGAAGTGGTATTTTAACATGAAGTTGGGGAAGAAGCTGGTAATAGCGTTTGTCCTGGTAGCACTGTTAGCAGGCGCAGTAGGCATTGTGGGTTATGTGGGTATGGAAGGCATAAAAGAGAGCCAGACAAAGATAGCCACAGTCACTCTTCCAAAAGTAGAAAACCTGATACTGACAAGAGAAGAGGCAACTGCGGTCATGGTCGGGCAAAGAGGACTTATCATTGATAAAATGAAAGCGCAATCGTTGAGAGATTCGCAATATGAATATATAGACGAGGCGATGGCAGACCTTGATGCTGCATGGCAGACAGCAATGAGTTTAGGTAACTCTGAAAGTGATATGGCGTTGTATTCTACCGAAGTGACGAAGGCATTAACAGATGCGCAGACTTATTTATCAGCCTTTATTACACAATCAGAAAAATTTTATGAAATAGCTAAAGATAAAGATGAGCTTATTCAAAAAGGGGCGGATTATGATGATACCACTGTATCGGATCTGGATCAGAAGGCTTATGAGCAGTCCATTATCGTAAGGGAAGCTTTCCTCGGACTGGATGGAGCACTGAAGACGATCATTGATTCAAATAAGCAGATAGCTGATGAAACATATGCAGCAGCTGAAGCTTCGGCGGAAAAGTCGGCTCTCTTCCTTGTATCTATAGTTGCACTTGCGATAGTCCTTTCGATCATTTTAGGTATACTGATCAGCCGGATGATAAGCAAACCGATCGGTCAGATAGTAGGTTATGCGAATAATATAGCAAATGGGCATCTTGATGATAAAATCGAAGTCAAAACAAAAGATGAAATAGGTGATCTTCAGAAATCATTTGCAAAAATACTTGAATCATTGAATGCCACAATGAAGGATATAAATGATGCAGCAGAGCAGGTTTCCACAGGGTCATCCCAGGTTTCTGACGGAGCTCAGCAGCTGTCACAGGGTTCTACCGAGCAGGCAAGCTCCATAGAGGAGATCTCTGCATCAGTGACTCAGATAGCTGAACAGACCAAAGATAACGCAAAGAATGCGAATGAAGCAAACAGAGTGACGCTTGAAGTCAAAAAGAATGCCGCAAAGGGTGACGGGCAGATGCTCAACATGCTTGGATCAATGAAAGATATAAATGATTCATCGCAGAATATTTCGAAGATAATAAAAGTAATAGACGATATAGCTTTCCAGACAAACCTTCTGGCACTTAACGCAGCAGTGGAAGCTGCAAGAGCCGGACAGCATGGGAAAGGATTTGCCGTTGTTGCTGAAGAAGTAAGGAATCTGGCTGCAAGAAGCGCGAATGCCGCAAAGGAAACAACAGCGCTTATCGAAGGTTCCATGGAAAAAGTCAATGCAGGAACAAAGATCGCACAGGAAACAGCAAAAGCTCTTGACGATATAGTCAAAGGGGTGGAAAAAGCGACAGAGATCGTTTCACAGATATCAGGCGCATCTAATGAACAGGCTGCCGCTATCGAACAGCTTAATGAAGGGTTGAACCAGGTATCTAAAGTCGTACAGAACAATTCCGCTACAGCGGAGGAAAGTGCGGCAGCAAGCGAAGAACTTTCATCTCAGGCCGTCCTTCTTACCGAACTGGTAAACAGATTCAAACTGGCAAACAGCAGCGTGAGCAAGGATATAAAAAAGGATCCGTCTGCGATAAAAAAAGTTACGAAGAAAACGCCTGCAGCTATCGATTTAGGTAACGACAATTTCGGCAAATACTAAAAAGGGGATATTCCCCTTTTTAGATATAAAGAAACATGTGGGGGTGGAAAATGAAAAATTTAAAAATACAGGCGAAACTTTTCATGATGGTTTTCCCAGCGATGATGGTTCTCCTGGCAGTCATAGTTTATTCAATAATCAATTCTTTTGCCATATACGATAAAGCTTATTCAGTTATGTATGATCAGCTGTATATGAATACTGAACTGCTGCTGAATGCAGACAGGGATCTGTATCAGGCCCTGCTGGCTGAGCAGGAGCTGCAGCTCGAACAAAAGGTATTATCCAAAGATGCAAAGGACAGTTTAATTGCAGGTTTTGATGAAAACTACAGGCAGGCAGGCGAAAGGATCGCATCGATAGTAAGCAATATCAACAGCGAGAAACCTTTATACGAGCAATATATACATCCGGTATCAGGTAAAAACCTTAAAACCCTGATCGAAGAATTCAACATTTATTTTGACAAATGGATCGCTGCCTATGACCCATCTACAGATAAAGGCGATTATAATGAAGCACTGGGATACTTCGATCAGGCAAGAGAGAGGATAGATTATGCCAGCCAGCTTCTTGATGATTATGCGATATATGAAACGGAAAATGAAAGAAATTCATTAAATACAAATACAAACATATTCGTTGCGGCAGGTGCTATTATATGTGTTCTATTGATAGTGTATGCAAGATCTGTATCTAAAACGATCAAGAAACCTGTATATGAACTGAAGGATATGGCTGATAAGTTAACCCAGGGCGATCTGACAGTGTCCGGTGAAAACGATGCTAAAGATGAGCTGGGTGATCTTCAAAGAGCATTCAATAAAACAGCTCAGAATCTAAGGGAGTCTTTGTCTGAGATCAATAATTCTACAGAACAGGTTGCAAGCGGATCATCGCAGGTATCAAACGGAGCTCAGGAACTGTCTCAGGGTTCCACCGAACAGGCAAGCGCAACAGAACAGATCGCAGAGACAGTGAACAAGATGAAGAATATGATAAGCGTAAATGCTCAGAATGCTGACGAAGCTAATAGTATTTCATCTGCCATGGGCGATGATGCAATAAGAGGAAATGATGAAATGGGAAGGATGCTTGTATCCATGAAGGATATAAATGATTCTTCAAAGAATATTGCCAAGATCATTAAGGTCATTGATGATATAGCATTCCAGACAAATCTTCTGGCGCTCAATGCGGCTGTTGAAGCGGCACATGCAGGGCAATACGGAAAAGGTTTTGCCGTAGTTGCCGAGGAGGTCAGAAAGCTTGCGGCAAGAAGCGCGAATGCCGCGAAAGACACCACCGTACTTATAGAAGACTCGATCCAGAAAGTAAATATAGGGACAAAAACCGCTCAGGGAACTGCAAAAGTCCTTGAAAGGATAGTGGAGAGCATAACAAAATCATCCGAACTCATAAAAGGGATCACCGAATCATCACAGTTACAGGCATCAGAGATCGACCAGCTAAACACTGCGGTAAATCAGATATCCGCCGTTGTCCAAAGCAACTCCGCTACCGCAGAAGAAAGCGCTGCAGCAAGCGAAGAGTTGAACTCACAGGTCGTGATGCTTAAAGAAATGGTCAGCAGATTCACAATTGCATAGAAGGAGGCACCCGTGACACGCATAAATGACAATGAACTGTTCACTACCGAAATTGATAATACCAGTAAAGATATGTATCTCACATTTAAAATAGAGGACGAAGTCTATGGATTTGATATATCGTATGTGACCGAAATAGTAGGTATACAACCTATTACCTCTATTCCTGAAGCTGCCGGATACATGAAGGGAATAATAAATCTCAGGGGGCGGATAATACCAGTTATCGATCTGAGGCTTAAGTTTAACAGACAGGAAAAAGTGTATGACGGTAGGACATGCATAATCGTTTTAAGCTATGGAAACACGGTGATCGGGTTCATTGTCGACAGCGTGTCTGAAGTTATTACTTTAAAGGAAGAGCAGCTGGTCCCTCTTCCTTCATACGGTAAGGAACTGAAGGAAAACTATGTAAAGTATATAGGTAAGGCAGCTAATGGGATCAAATTGCTGCTTGACTGCAACAGGATAATAGGAAAAGAGGAATTGAATGTGATAGAAGACCTGATAATAAGGGAGCATAATGATCAAGATCAGTGATAATGAGTTTAGAAGACTGGTTACTTTTGTTAAGAGGAATTATGGGATCAATCTTTCTCAGAAACGGAATCTCATTGAAGGAAGGCTGGGCAATATTATTACAGCTAAAGGCTTTAGTGAGTTTTCCGGATATCTGGATTATGTTTTCAGCGAAAAGGGTTCCGATGAAACAATCAATATGGTCAACAAACTTACAACCAATCATACGTACTTTATGCGCGAATCATCTCATTTTGAATATTTCAGGCAGGTAGTACTGCCATATCTGAAGAGAAATAAGAGCAATTTCGATTTAAGATTATGGAGTGCAGGATGCTCATCCGGTGAAGAACCATATACGCTTGCAATGATCGTGAATGATTTTTTTGAAAACTGTCGAGATCCATGGGAAAAGACAATGCTTGCTACCGATATATCGACAAGCGTACTGGAAAAAGCGGAAAAGGGGATATATGACAGTTTGTCTGTGCAGAAAATGCCTAAAACCTTTCAGGAAAAGTATTTCATGGCATGCGGGAACGATCAGTATCAGGTAATTCCTCAGATAAGGCAAAAAATAGTATTCAGGAAATTCAATCTGATCACAGAAAATTTCCCTTTCAAAAAGAAATTCGATGCTGTTTTTTGCAGGAACGTAATGATCTATTTTGATAAGGAAACCAAAGAAGCTTTATTGACAAGAATATATGATTGTATTGAAGATAGAGGATATCTGTTTATAGGACAGGCTGAATCTATAACCAGATCAAGCACGGGTTTTACATATGTAATGCCCTCGATATACAGGAAGGTATGATCCATGGAAAATAAGATCAGAGTACTCATTGTGGATGATTCGATGTTCTTCAGAGAATATTTGGCGGAAGGGCTGACCGATCAGCCGGATATCGAGATAGCAGGTTTTGCAAAAGACCCATATGAGGCAAGGGATAAAATACTTGAAATACAGCCTGATGTTATCACTCTGGATGTGAATATGCCAAAGATGTCGGGAATAGATTTTCTAAAAAAACTGCTTCCTCAGTATCCTATCCCTATTGTTGTTATAAGTTCTGCAAGCACGAATATATTCGATGCTCTGAATGCAGGCGCTGTGGATTTTCTGAAGAAACCTGACCTTAAAGATAAAGACGGATCAATGTTCTTTAAAGAACTTGTAGTTAAAATACGTATAAGTTCAGAAATAAAATATATCAATGTAAGACCCGAGGAACCGCGACAACCCGTTAAAAGCTCTGTAAATATGAAGAATGCAGATAAGTATGTGATAGCCATGGGAGCTTCGACAGGAGGAACTGAAGCCTTATTCGAGGTCATACAGAGGCTTCCTGCCGATCTGCCAGGGATAGTGATCGTTCAGCATATGCCGCCTGTTTTTACGAAAATGTATGCGGATCGTTTGAATCAGCAGACAGGTTTCGAAGTCAAGGAGGCTGAAGACAGGGACGAAGTCAGAAAAGGAAGGATCATAATAGCTCAGGGAGGCATCCAGATGCGTATCGCGACGAAGAACGACGGATATTATGTCCGGCTTTCGGGTAACGAAAAACAAAGCGGACACTGTCCTTCGGTAGATATACTTTTTGATTCGGTAGCGGAAACAGCAAAGGAAAATTCCATAGGCGTGCTTCTTACAGGTATGGGAGTCGATGGAGCTAAAGGTCTTCTGAACATGAAGAAGAATGGTGCTTTTACAATAGGACAGGATGAAGCATCATCTGTCGTATATGGAATGCCTAAAGCCGCATTTTCGATCGGTGCTGTAACAGTACAGCTTCCCTTACTTGAGATCCCTTCAAGGATAGTGAGCTGTTTTAAGAACATATAGGAGAAAAAGATGATCGATATAGGTAAAATAAATGAGTTCCAGGCCGACATACTTAAAGAAATAGGGAATATAGGCACAGGGAATGCAGCGACAGCACTTTCGCTCATGCTAAACGGCAGGATAAGCATCGATGTACCGAATATCAGGATCACAAATGCTGACGGTATATCGCAGGTTTTAGGAGGACCGGAAAACCAGGTAGCCGGGGTATTGGTCCTTATGAGAGGGGATATCGAGGGAATGCTGCTTTTTCTTCTTGATAAAAATGCTGTTTCACATCTTTTAAAAGTTCTGTTAAATGAAAATGTCACCTGTCTGCAGGATATAACCGAAATGGGTGTCTCGGCATTGACGGAGATAGGCAATATACTTTCCGGATCGTATATCAATGCGATATCACAGCTTCTTGATTACAGAATAACCCTTGAAGCTCCACGCATAGCTATCGATATGGTGGGAGCGATCCTGAATTATCCAGCATCGGTTTTTGGAGCCATGAAAGACGAGCTTATGCTTATAGAAGAGTGTTTCTATTCAGGACAAGATATGTTCAGAAGCAATCTGCTCATAATGCCTGAACCGGTTTCTCTGGACCGTATGTTTTCAAAATTGGGTGCATTATGACAGGAAAACAAATCGTGATAGGGATATCTGATCTGAATGTGGCAAGTTCGCCTGACGGGCTCATTTCATATGCGCTAGGATCCTGCGTAGGTATATGCCTGTATGATAAAATAGCAAAGATTGCTGGTCTTTCACACATTTTACTGCCTGATTCCAGCCCATATAAGGAAGTCATGCCTAAAAAATTCGCTGATACGGCGATAAAAGAACTTATAGATAAAATGATCATAGCAGGATGCAGGAAGAATAATCTTACGGCCAAGATCGCAGGAGGAGCCAATATGTTTTCCTGGTCAGGTGAGACCGTAGGAGATAAAAATATCAAAGCTGTCCAGAATCAGCTGATCAGGCAGGGGATACCTATAATCGCAAGGGATGTCGGAGGGGATTACGGACGGACAGTTTCAATAGATGCAGAAACCGGGATAGTGACAGTAAAAGCACTCACAAAAGGTATCATAAATCTTTGATCCGGACCGGATAATACAGGTAAAAAAATACGGAAAGCAACTGATCCTTTCTGTATTTTTATATGGTATTTTCCAGGATATGCCAGTGACTATGGATCTGATCCTACTTTACAAATTTTCTTATTGCCTGAACAAGTTTTCCTTCCTGAAAGGGTTTTACTATGAAATCCCTCGCACCGACCTGTATGGCTTCCATGACCATATCCTGCTGTCCCAATGCGGAACACATTATCACATTTGCTTTCGGATCCATCTTTTTGATGCATTTTAAAGCATCTACACCGCTCATTTCCGGCATCGTGATATCCATGATCACGAGTTCAGGTTTCAGTTCCTGGTATTTTTCAACCGCTATTACTCCATTTGGAGCTTCTCCTGCTACCTGGATATTGTTTCTTGACAGAATATCCTTGATCATCATTCTCATGAAAGCCGCGTCGTCTACCACTAAAATTCCCATAGCCATGCTGTACCTCCCTTATATGCTGTTCTGATCGAGTATTTCGGAGATTCTCATCCCGTAATATTCATCAATAACAACAACTTCCCCTTTTCCTATAGTTCTGTTATTTATAACGATATTCACATCTTCTCCTACAAGCTTGTCCAGCTCAATGATCGTACCGCTGGTGAATTTCAATATCTCACTGATAGGCATTTTTACTCTGCCGATCTCGATAGACACTTCCAATGGGACATCCATCAGTATGTCATATCTGTTGCCGTTCATCGCAGGAGCCTTTGATTCATCGCCGAATGTCTGAAGTTCTACTTTCTGGACATTTACTTTACTGGCCGTTTCCTCAGGTTTGCCGGTATCAGGTTGTGTCTGCTGAGGTCTTTGTGATGCCTCCATATATTGTTTTTTGACTGTACTGACCATTTCTTTAGCAAAATCCAGTGTCATAACAAGCATGATCTCGCTTTTTAATGTGTTTTCGACGTTCAGATCAAATACGGTCAATACCAGTATTTCATTTCCAGTGAAATCGTTGATCTGCTCGTTCGCATAGTCAGTTATTCTGACATTTGGAGTCGATATATTGAGCCTTATATTCATCATCTCCGAAAGTGCAGTGGATGCGGTACCTATCATCTGATTCATCAGTTCTCCTGCAGCGCTTAGGTTCATTTCATCGATAGGCCCGTCTTTTGCTACACCGGTCCCGCCCATCATGATATCAGTGATTATTTTTACGTCCTCATCCTTTAAATTCAGGATATTTTTTCCTTCTAAGCCTTCCGTATATGCTATCTCCACTGTCACATAAGGTATAGCATATTCCGTGGGCATTTTATGCTGATCAAGGATGATCACTTTAGGTGTCGTTATATTAACTTTTCTTTTCAGTATCTTAGAAAGGGCAGTAGCTGAATTACCCATTCCTATATTTCCGATCTCGCCGATCATATCTATTTCTTCTTCAGTAAGAGTTGTTTTACTGTTACCGTTTATAAGCATGTCGATCTCTTCCTGAGTGAGTTCTTTTACCATTTTACATTGTCCTTTCCACAGAATCATTGATTCTTGCTGCATAACGATTGTTCTTCTGCCCTATATCGACTTTGAACTTAGGTATATTATTAAGAAGCAATTCTGCATTTTCATTTGTCTTCTTCTTTAATTTGATCACATCACCGACCTGTATTTTGCCAAGCTCATCAAGTGTAAGATAAGCTTTTCCCAGACTGCAGACCATTTCCACGACATTCCTTATGATCTTGGTTTTTAAAAATTCCTCGTGTGACACACCGTCATTTTTTGATGTAAGAGTATAACTCTGCGTGGAAGCAATGATCTTAAGTACCGGCTCGATCAGCAGGTATGGGATGCAGAAGTTTATGAAACCTTCATTCTCCGCTATCTGAGCCTTAAGCGTGATTATTTCAATGATGTCGCTTGGTGCCGCTATCTGTATATGCTGTCCCATGTTTTCTACTCTTTCCAGTTTAATGCCTAAATCGATATAGCTTTTCCATACTTCTATCATCGGCTGGATAAATACTTTCAACACTCTGTTTATAAGATTTATTTCAATTTCGGTAAATCCGGTAAAAGTTTCCTGATCATTTTTCCCGTCTCCGCCAAGCATCAGGTTTATAATGCTCTGAACAATAGAATATGATAATTCCACAGATGCATTATGCTCGCTGTTTTTTATGCCGAACACGCCGATAAGTGATGATTTCGGAACAGAATTGGTATATTCAAAGAATGTCTGTTCTTCAATGTATGTCACCTCAAATAAGCAGGTGCTTCTGGCAAAATCAGAAAGCCTTAATGACAAGACCTTCGAAAAATTCCCGAAAATTTCTTCAATAGCTCTGACCTGTTCCCTGGTGAACTTATTAGGCCTGCTGAAATCATAAGGCTTTACCCTTTCTTTTTTTGCGGAAACAGGCTCTTCACTTGGCGAATTGAGACTCTGTATAAGCTCATCGATTTCTGACTGCGATAAAATATCTTTCATATTTTCCCTCTACTGTATAACTAATTCTAAAAAGAATACATTCTGTATACTGTCAATGCCCAGAGCAGTCATCAACACTTCTTTGAGGCGTTCACGCAGTATCTGCTGTATATCATCGTTAAGATACTCTTCCTCTGTGGTATTCCTCAAAACGTTTATTATCGTATCCGTCAGTATGTAATTATGCTCCTGTATATATAAGAGATCCGCTTCATTCGTTATCTCCAGCATGAAAGATGCCTGAACAAATCCGTTGCTGTTTTTCATATTTGTGATAAATGCATCTTCGAGCACATACGTGTACAGTTTATTTTCAACAGGTGATTCGGAAGGGCTTGGAGATGGTTCAGGCAGTTCATATGCTTTGGTATCCGGAAATGCGATAAGTATAACGAACGTAAGTACGACCGTTAATATAAGTGTTGCCACAATGATCATAATTTTCTTCATTCATCCACCTCCGCTTTCATAATTACGATATCTGTACGTCTGTTCAGTGCGCGTCCTTCCGAAGTGTCATTTGTAGCGATGGGATTGTTCTCGCCATATCCCTTGATCTCTATTTTATTGGCAGGGAAGAGGTCGCTTCTTTCTATGAAATAAAAAACATTCAGAGCTCTGTATATGGAAAGCTCGAAATTGTCTCTGTATCTTGCTGTATTTATCGGTATATTATCTGTGTTGCCTTCTATGACCAGTTTATCCAGATATTCCTCATACTCTGATATTATTGCCATTATCGCTGATATTATGTCCAGTGCTTCTTCGTCAAGATCAGCATTCCCTGATTCGAAAAGTATCTTATTCGTGAATCTTAGTATTATCGAACTCTCGGTACGGATTATGTCCACATACAATTCATTTCCCCCGGCTGTTATCCCCTGAAGAAGGTCATCATACAGATCGCCAAATGCTTCTTCCACACTGTAACCGGTATCTGCAGGTGTATCCGTATCCGCTGGCTGCTCTCCGTTTATACTTGGGATGGATCCGCCTTTATCAACGATCGTCTGTATAATGGCGCCCTTGTTACCGGAGGAACTGCTTACTTTTTTTATCGGACTGAATGACTGTTGTTCTACATAGCTGCTTTTACCGAGCGCTCCTCTCATTGATTCAGCTAATTGCTGCCACTTGACAGCATCGACTGTTGAAAAGGAATAAAGCATGATGAAGAATGTCAGAAGCAATGACATGCAGTCACCATATGATACTACCCAGTCGGCTGCGCCTTCAGGCGGATCAGGGCTTTTCCTCTTCATCTTCTTTTTTGCTCTCCTTTCCGGTTTTTATTATATAAGAACTGAGTTTTTCTTTGATAAGGTATGGAGATTCGCCTGACTGGATAGCCATTATCCCTTCCAGCATCATCGTCTTGTTCTCCACTTCGATATCGCTTATACACTTGAGCCTGCCTGCAACAGGGATGCATACGATATTGGCAACACAGGATCCATAAAAGGTCGTTACAAGGGCTATGGACATACTGGAACCCAGTGTTCCTATATCATCAAGTTTTCCTAACATGTTAATAAGGCCTATCAGCGTGCCTATCATTCCAAATGCAGGTGCAAGTTTTGAAGCCTGGTTAAATATGTCCTGAGCAAGTTTTTCATGCTGTTCTGTAATCGCTATGTCGCTCTCCAGAGCATTTCGGGCATCTTCAGGTTTAGTCCCGTCCACTATCAGAAGCACGCCTTTCTTTAGAAATTCATCAGTCATTTCTTCCGTATATTTTTCTAATGCAAGCAATCCCTCTTTTTTTGATGCATATGCAAGTTCAATGATCTTATCAAGTATAGCCTGCCTGTCCGGAGCTTTGAACTTAATGACTTTAATGAATGCCTTTCCGCATGCCAGTAGGTTTTTGAGCGGGTAATTGCATAGCAAAGCACCGATGGTTCCCCCTATAACGATATAAACAGAGGGAAGATCATAGAAACTGATCAATTTGCCATTGAGCATTATTGAGTAAAGTACCAGGAATATCGCTAATGCTATACCTATTATCGCCATTTATACTACCTGTGCCCTTATCTGTATTTCGGCCTTGAAACTAATGACCTTTTCCACTACCTGCAAAGCTGATTCTTTTACCAGATATTTATCGCCATTTTCCATCTTTATGACCGTATGAGGAGTTTCTTCGATCTGTAAAATCAAATCACAGTTAAGTATTATAGGTTTGTCATTTATCTGTGTAAGTAAAATCATAAGTTTACTCCTTCCTGCCATTATCTCTTCAGATTAACGAGCTCTTCAAGCAATTCATCGGATACGGATATGATCCTTGAGTTTGCCTGGAATCCTCTTTGAGTAACTATCATTTCCGTAAATTCCGTTGCAAGATCCACATTGGACATTTCAAGGGAGGAAGTAGCAATAGAACCGCGTTCTCCTGTGTTTGCCGTGCCTACATCCGCATCTCCTGAATTCCATGTCGTGCAGAACATATTGCCTCCGACTTTTTGTAAACCGTTAGTATTTATAAAAGATGAAACAGCCAGTGTTGAAACATGATCCTGAAGACCGTTTGTGAACTGTCCTATTATCTGCCCGTCGCTGCTTATGCTCAGTGTTTCCAGTTCTCCTGAGCTGTAACCATCCTGTGAGGATTTTACTGAAGTGCTGTTTGAGTATTGCGTGAAGCTTATAGGATCAAACGTTATTGAACCTGCAGCAAACGATATATTATCCGCTCCGTTAGAAAATGTCAGCGAGACCTGAGGTACAGTGGTGGCAGTTGCATCAAGCTTGCCTGATGAATTGAAACCAACGGAGCCCCCTGTGGAACCTGCAGAGATCTCGAATGTACTATCGCTCTCGGTAAGCGCGAATGAGTATCCGTTTGCGGTTGCGTTCTTCATAAATTTAAAAGTCAGTGTATGCGATTCTCCTAATGAATCGTATATAGTCAGATTATGAAGGATAGCATTTTCATCATTTTCAGAATCATACTGAGGCGTTTCGCTGCTCAGATTGCCTGTCAGGTTGACTTTCGTCGTGCTCCTGGCCTGCATCTTCAGATTGGAAAAATCTACGGCCTCAGTAGGTTTACTTGTGTCTATATTGCCCGTACTGGGATTTTTGTTCCAGCCCATGACCTTGTATCCGCTGCCATTGACTAAACTTCCGTCTTTATCAACATTGAAACTTCCTGCTCTAGTATAGTAGATACCTGAACCGTCAGTTACAACAAAGAAGCCTTCACCGTCAATTGCCAGATCATTGGGATTGTCGGTCGTCTGGATGCTGCCTTTTGACATGTTCGTGGTTATATTACCAATGCTAACTCCAAGTCCTATCTGCTGGGGATTTATACCGCCTCTGCCATCTTCAGTGGGCTGGGCGGCGCTTGCGACCAGTTGGCTGAATACTTCCTCAAAAACGATATTGCTGCTCTTAAAAGCAGTCGTATTGACGTTAGCGATATTGTTGCCTATTATGTCCATCTTCTTCTGATGGGACAGCAGCCCTGACACTCCAGAATACATCGATCTTAACATTTTTCTTCCTCCTGTTTTCTCACTTATCTGTTATATGCAAATAATATTTACTTTATTCATACACATTTAGAACATTGTCCATATACAGTGATCCATCCTCAAGGTTCAGTATCACGGAATCATCCTGTATGGTTATGCTCTGCACAAGCCCCTCTATATATTGGGTGGTCGTACTGCTGTCGTTCATATATGAGCCGATGACATTCTTGCCTATGTAATCCAGGGCTTTCAGTCCTGATATCTGCGAATAGATACCGTCAACACTGTCAAGCATGGAAAATTGCGTTATCTGGCTCATGTATTCGAAATCATCCATCGGTTCCATAGGATTCTGGTTCTGCATCTGAGATACCAGGATCTGAAGAAAGTCTTCCTGATCCATTGTAGTGGCGTCTTCAGCTTTTGCATTGTTAACATATTCAGTGGTCTGCCCTATAGGTATAATGTTCATTTTCTCTCCTTACACATATATATTTATCGATCCGGTATTTGAGGGGACTATTACAGGATCATTTTCGCTGTCTGTATCGGTCGGTGCATTAAGTACGGAAATATACCGGCTATGCTGAAACTGATTGAAGTTATTATTGGCAAAACCGGACTCCTGTCCGGATCCGCTCATGTAATTGGCAGAAGCAGTGATCTTATCTGATATATTGATCTGCTCGACCTTGAAACCTTTTTCCGTAAGCAACGTATTCAATTCACTGGTTTTGCTGCAAAGGAGCTTGTTTGTACTGTTTTTTTCTGTATAAATATCCAGCTTTATGCTTTTATCGCTTATAACTGTTTCTATTTCGATAGCACCGAAATCATCGGGTGTAAGACTTATTTCAATAACGCTTTTACCGTCCCTGACTGAAAAGTCGATTTTATCGGCTATCTGGCTCACAAGCTGATTTTTCTCTATTTGATTCGGATCTTCTTTAATAATATTCATCCTGTCGGCTCCGCCTTTGTTAAATATATTATCGGCAGAAACCAGCTTTTCTTCACCTGTTTCGTTTATGAAAGCTGCTTTTGATCTGGGATCATATGACCTTTCATCTTTATCTGTAACTGCATCTTTATTCTTCACAACAGCATCCGCATGAATGATCTCACTGTTTTTTGGCTGATCATAATATATTACATTTTCATTATCCGATGATCCTGATGCTGTATCTAAAGGTTTGGGTGATACTAGGATCTTTCGCATATCTTCGGATCTTGGAATATTTATTCTTGAATCAGTATTATTCAGTTCCGTTTTTTCAGATAACGCACTGATCTTATCAGGGATCGGGTGTCCGGCTATGATCGGGTCAGGTTTTACCTGATCATCAGATAGTATGGCCATAGGTACCGGCTGTTCATTTAGTATCTGCATATCCTTTGACTGGCTGATATCAGATGTACCGGTGATCACGGTGTTTTGATGCTCTTTGAGTAAAACACTTATAGCCGGATCGGTTTTTAGGGCATCTGGTTGGGCAGGGGATAGTGCCGGCTGATCATAAGGCTCCTGCGCATCACTGGATCGATCGGTATCAACGGTGTTGATATCCGGTATTTTTTGAGGTATTTCATGTGGCAAACTTATAGTATTATCGATTTTAACTGTGCTGTCTTGAATATCGGGATCTGCTCTGAAGTCGGGATCTGCTCTGAAAATCTTTTCTTCATGTAACGCCGATCCTGTCAGTTCCATATTTATACAGGGGATCACGAGATCCTGACCCAATGGAATGTCTATTATGGGATCAGTTACAGGTTCATCATCCTTATCAGCTGTATTTACGATAACTTCCACTTCAGTACCGGATGATCCGTTTTCTATATCCGCACCCTGAACATTCATATCAGTTAAAAGGGTGTTACACAGTTCGAGGATCTGTGTAAAAGATCCTGTCGGACCATTGGTTTGGGCAGATTGAATACAGTTTTCTGTTTTGGCTAGATCTGGTACGCTATTTGATATTATCAACACACCGCAGTCTTCCTTTAATTAAGCTTACTTAATATATCGGCTGCTTTCTGTGTTTCCATCAGTTCTAATATAGCTGCTATGCTATCAGTTTTCATTGTTTTTAATATTTTTACTATCTGCTGCACATCTCTCATCGAACCTAATATTTTCGCTGCATTTTGAGGTTCCATGGATTCGTAAATCTTGCCAAGTTCAGTTACCTCCAGAACTCCATTTTCGAATTGTTCGATATTTGCCAGAAGCTCAGTTTCCCTTGTCTCCAGGTCCGCTCTGTCCTGTACAAGCAGCAGTTCCGAGCTTTCAAGGCGCGACATTCTTGTTTCGAAATCCACCTTTTTTACTTCAAGTTCCTCGTATTCTAAAACTAATGTTGCTCTTTCTTCATTCAGCATATCTTTTGTTGCGGTTTCTAATTTCATTTTATATTCAAACTCAAGCCTGGCGATCAGTATTTCCTTTTCTCTGCCAAGCAGTTTTGTCGTGATACCATCCCTTAACGAAGTTCTCCATCCTGTCCAGTCGAAGATGAATATCACAAGAACAGAAGCAGCTACCGATATCCCCAGGATGATGAAAATGAGTTTAAACGGGATTTTTATCTTTTTACCGGACTTTTTTGACTCATCCTCTTCGTCTGCCGGCTGGGCTGCTGTTACATCATCGGTTCCATCATCCTCGGTTTTTTGCTTCTTCTTGAATAAAGATGACAAACCGGTCTTCTTTGAAGGTTTTTCCTCCAGATCTTCTTTCTCTTTTATTGTTTTATCGGCCAGTGGATCAGTTTTTTTCATCTTATCATTCCGCCTTTGTAAAATAGTTATTGTTTACAAGCTCTTCGATTTCTTTTTCTTCAAACTTTTTTATATCATCAAGGTATTGCGTGTACTTCTTTTCCCTTATCTTCTCAAATGTTGAACATTTGATTTTTGCTTTTTTCAGATCCTCGAGCCTTTGTGATCTTAATATATTCAGTCTTTCCAATTCCTTGTTTATCGATTCGATTTTTTCTGAAAGATCCTCAATATATATTTTTATCTGCCTGAAACCTATCGCATCACAATGAGAATCAAGGCTGGATTCGCATGCTCTTATCATTTCAGAATGCGCATTTTTTTCGTCCTCGTTCTTCCTGATCTGCGCCATCACTTCCTTTAACCTTAAGATGCATTCATCCTTTTGGTTATTTGCATTATTCAGGACCGACTGCAACGAGAACTTAAATGCTTTCATCACAGTCCCCCTATATCACAAGGTTTTCCAGAGTGGAAAGAGTGTCCTTATACAGTACGGAATCTTTTACATTCTGTTTTAAAAAACCATTGATGTTATCTATGTTTTTTAATGCTTTATCTATCTCCTTATTGCTGCCTTCCTTGTATGCTCCAATCGATATCAGATCCCTGTAATTCTCATAAGTCGAAAGCAGATTTCTGACCTGCATGGCAGATTGAAGGTGCTTCTGGTCTATGATATCAGGCATGACCCTGCTTATACTGTTCAGTATATCTATGGCAGGGTAGTGGTTTTTAGCGGCTATTGCCCTTGATAAGATTATGTGCCCGTCCAATATACCTCTTACGGTATCAGAGATGGGTTCATTCATCTCATCTCCTTCAACAAGAACAGTATATATAGCTGTAATGCAGCATTCATCGTTATATCCGGTTCTTTCCAGAAGACGCGGCAGAACAGACAGAACAGACGGAGTATAGCCTCTTGCCACAGGCGGTTCACCTGCAGCTAATCCGACTTCACGCTGGGCCATCGCAAATCTCGTGAGAGAATCCATCATAAGAAGAACGTTCTTCTTCCTGTCCCGGAAATATTCGGCAATAGCTGTGGCCACCAATGCACATTTGATGCGTATGATCGCAGGCTGGTCAGACGTAGCGACTATTACTATGGATCGTTTTAAACCTTCTTCATTCAGATCTTTTTCAATAAAATCATTTACCTCTCTGCCTCTTTCCCCAACCAGGGCTATGACATTGATATCAGCAGAGGAATTCCTTGCTATCATACCCAGAAGGGTGCTTTTACCTACGCCTGTACCGGAAAATATGCCAAGCCTTTGGCCTTTTCCGCAGGTCAGCAGGGAATCGATGGCCTTGATCCCAAGAGGGAGGGGCTCCGATATCCTCTTCCTGGTGAAAGGATTGGGTGAATCGGCATACGCATCTCTTAATTCGCATGCTCCTATATCAGTGCCGTCAACAGGCCTGCCTAAACCGTCAAGTACTTTTCCTATAAGTTTTTCGTTTACTTTGACCTGGAGCTGCTGTCCGGTAGCATAGACCCTGTCTCCATTATTGATCCCTTTTGTATCTTCATATGGCATAAGAAGGATCCGTTTATCATTGAATCCTACGACTTCGGCTAAAATATAGCTATCCGGACTGCTGTTTTTTTTGACTATCCTGCATATTTCACCTATTTCAGCTCTCGGACCGCTGCTTTCGATGCTGGAACCTATGATTTTTTTGATCTCACCATATGTCCTGTAACAGTTCATATCTTCTAATTTATCCAGGTATTTTTTTAAATCGATCATCATGTTATGCTATACTGATCAATTTTCTGGAGACTTCACTAAGTTGCGTGAATACGCTGATATCGATATCTCCTGTCTCTGTCTCTACGATACAGGAATCATTATCAAGCCTTGCGTCATGTTTGATATTAAGCATGAATTTCTCAACTTCCCAATCAGGATAGAGATTTTCGATATTATATTTATTCATTCGGACGCATATCACGTTGAAGTCATTTCTGAGTATATCCTCGATAGAATTTTCAAAGAATGATTTGGTGCTGTTTTCGGAAAGAAGGATCTTTTCGTGGATTATTTTTTCAGCGATTTTTACTGATAATAAAAGCACCTGCTGTTCGGTATTTTCGATCATCTCTTTCTTTGCCTTTAATGATTCCATCAAAGCATCACTCAGCATCCTGAACTTTTCACTATATTCTTTTTCAGCTTTTTCAAGACCTTTGGCATAACCGTCACTGAATTGCTCTTCTTTTTGTTTCATAGCCTGATTCAATATGTTCTCTGCCTGGATCTTTGCTTCGCCTGTTATTTTTTCCGCTTCATTTTCTGCATCCCGTATTATATCGTCAGATATTTCCGAGCCTGTCAGATCATCAGCATCGTGCAATTTATATTTCTCAAAGCTCATAGTATCTGAACGGCTTTCGGTGAAGCTGATATAGTATTTGTCATTCATTAGCACCACATCGGAATTTTTATATAAATCACTCAATCTTTTCACCATCCTTGTCCTTATAATCGGTAATAATGTGTTCTGACTTTAAGTGAAATGTTATTCGATGATCTTATCATCGCCTGATTTTCTTATAAGTATCTCTCCCTTTTCATCCAGCGCCCTTATGACACTGACCAGAGACTGCTGTGCTTTTTCGACTTCGCTGAGTCTGACAGGTCCTAAAAGATTCATTTCTTCAGTGACCATTTGCTTTGCACGTTTGGATAAATTCCTTAATATAAGGTCTTTCAGTTCATTGGTAGCTGTTTTAAGCGCCACGGACAGGTCTTTTGTGTCGACTTCGGCAAGGAAACGCTGTATTTCTTTATTGCCAAGGTTGATGATATCTTCAAATACGAACATCCTTTTCTTGACTTCGCCTGCAAGGCTGTCATTATCTTCTTCCAGCATGTCAAATATCTGTTTTTCAGTGCTTCTGTCTACTGCATTCAATATGTTGACGAGTATATCGACACCCTCGGTTTTCGTATATGTCTGCATCCCGGAATGTGTGAATTTCTCTCCCATGACTTTTTCTATATCCTTTATTATATCTGGAGAGATCTTATCCATAAGTGCGATTTTTACGGAGATATTAGCCTGTCTTTCTTTTGGAAGCATTGAGAGTATAGCTGCCGCCTGACTGTTTTTCAGATATGAAAGGATAAAAGCTATGGTCTGATCGGATTCGTACTGCATAAAATTAAAGACTTCCACAGGATCCACATCCTTCATGAAGTCAAAAGGTTTTGATTTATCCAGATCCATCATGTCTGATATAAGCTCCATGGATTTCTGAGGCCCGAGTGTTTCGTACAGGACTTCCTTGGCATAATCGACCCCGCCTTTGTCTATGTATGTTTTTGCGAGACAGGAGTTGTAGAAGTCCTGCAGTATCGTCATCCTTTCATCTTTTTCGATCGTATTATGATTCACTATTTCAAAAGCCATGGTGCGGATCTCTGTTTCATTGAAAAATTTCATGATCCTTGATGCCTGATTTTTGCCTAACATTATAAGCAGATATGCGGCTTTTTGCTTTCCTGATATTTTATTGCTTAGGCCTATCACATTATCCATGATTTTCCTCATTGATCCACTTTTTTAAAAGGTCTGCGACCCCTTCAGGATTCTTATCGACATATTTATCGATTTCCTGACGGTATTTTTCTTCAGGATCTTTTCTGTTGCCAAGTTCCTGAAGAACTACATCATCTGCAGGCTGTTTCTGCGTGGCAAACTGCTTTTTAGATAATACAAAGCCTTTCTTGAAAACGGTTATTATCATAACGCCAAGAATGAATAAGCATAGGACCATTGCTGACTGTATGATTAGTTCAGGGTCAAATATGAAAGATTTGTCTGAGTCGCTTTCAAGCGCATCCGTTATTGCATTTGCGATATCTGCTGATGCTGAAAACTCCATTGCCTGTACGATTATATCCTCTTCATTACCGCCTATTGCATTTGCCGCCATTTTCTTGATATCTGATATCATATCATCGCTTATATCAATACTGTTTATCACTATTGAAAGCGTTATCGCTTCTATGATCCCTTGTTCATAATCCAGTGTTTTTGTGCTTTGATTTACATAGTACTGTGTAGAATTTTCAGAAGAGACAGCTTCGCTTCCTAATGTAGTGTCTGTCTCATCATCCGCTGTAGCATTTTGGGTTTCAGTTATTGTTTCTTTTTTCTCAGTGACCGAATAAACTATGCCCTCATCGTCTGTAACCGGGGAGAATTCGGTCACTTCCTCCGCCACTTTATCGTAATCCATTTTAATATTAGCGGCTACTTTGACATTACCGTAACCGTAAATAGGTTCAATTATCGAAGCGATCTTCAGCTCTATCTCATATTCCAATGATCTTTGAAGCTCGTATTTTTCTGAAGCGTTACCGATATCGCTGTCAGATTTGCTGTTCAGGATATTCATCTTTGTGTCAATGATCGTTATGTTTTCGCTTGCTAATCCTGACATGCTCTTTGCTACAAGGTATTCTATGGCTTTCACATTGGCTGATGAAAGAGTAAATCCGGATGTGACATCGATAACAACAGCGGCTGTAATAGGATTCTCCTTACTTTCCAGAACGAAAAGCGTACTGTCGGGTTTGCTGATCGTCACTATTGCATCGTTGACGCCATCAAGTGTATTGATCGTGTTCTGCAGTCTGTCCTGAAGCTGAAACAGCATATATGTCTGTTTTTCACTTTCCGAGATGCCCATGCTTACGTTATCCGTATATATATCATATGAAAGACCACTCTTAGGATAGCCCTGTGTTGCCATATCCATCCGGTACTGATCTTCCTGCGTTTCATCAATGAGTATCGTCGTATCATTTTTAAGTTTGACGTCTGCTCCCATTTCGGTAAGTTTCGTATATATTTCACCGGCTTCATATACATCAAGTCCTGAATACATGACCGTGTACGTCACACGGGTGAACAGTATAAGAAGCGTCGACATACCTATGGCAAACAGTATTATCATGAAAACTATACTGTTTCTACGCTTTTTTTCTATACCGTTCCAAAAGGTTTTGATTTTTGAAAAAATGGACTTAATTGAATCTGGCATTTCATCGTTCCCCTATACTTGCATCTGCATGATTTCTTTATATGAATCCACGATCTTGTTTCTCACTTCCATAGTGTACTGTATGGTCAGATCAGTTTCTGCAAGCCCTACTATCGCCTGGCTTATATTAGCAATATCACCTGAAACAAGCATACTTAAGTTGTTTTCATTGTTTAATTCCGCTTCCACAAGGTTTTTAAGCAGATTATCAAAAACATCACTGAATTCATTGTTTGTAACACTATTTAGATTATTTTTCGATATATCCGCAGTCTGAACGATGTTCTGTGCCTGAGATATCCCACTGATACCCTGAATTGACATTATTTTTCTCCCCCCTCGACAGAAAAACTATAGTATCTCTGTTGTTTTAGAAATCATATCTTTAGTAGTGTTGAATGCCATCAGATTTGCTTCATATGCACGGCTTGCTGATAACAGATCCATCATTTCTGCTGTTACGTCCACATTTGACTTAGTGACATAACCGTTTTCATTTGCGAATTCATTTGTAGGATCATAGACCAATGTGAAAGGCGTCTGGTCTTCTTTGATGCTGCTGATCGCAACGCTTATAACTTCCTTGTTTTCTTTTACATCATCAAAAACCGCGCTGAACAATTCCTTCTGAACAAGTTCCGCTTCTCTTCTTTGGTATGGTTCTTCCGTGTCTGTCTGGATAGTGTCAGCATTTGCTATGTTCTGTGCTATAAGATCCATTTTAGTCTGATAAACTGATAAAGCCTGAGAACTGATGCTGAAAGCTGCTATATTCGCCATTTTTCTACCTCCTGTCATCAATAGCGTATTCTATACTGCTGATACTTTTAGAAAGCGATTGTACGAGTGCGTTGTATTCCAGAACATTTTCAACTATCGATGTCATTTCCTTACCCATATCGACCGTATTTCCATTTTCCTTGACCTCGACATCCGTACGTTCCTGGATAGAGTAGTTGATGCCTCCTTCTTTATTGACAGGATTAAGGATATTGAGAAACACATCCTTGGCCTTATACCCGGGTGTTGCCGAATTAGCTATGTTTGAAGCAAGTATTTGATTTCGCTGCAGACATTTATCCATACCATCGGTCACAATCTGAGTATTTTTAAGAACATTAATAGACATCATTTACCTCCTAAATGTTTTTTAAAAATGCGTTTATCTGTTTTGCGAATCCATTCCGATTGTTGCTACTAAATCCTTCAGTAAATCCCAAAAATTTAAGTGAAATCTTTAATAATCCAATGTTATAGTTCACATTGTAATAGCGTATAATGACAATGTCAATACTAAATGCGAATAAAAATCAAAAAATATTGAACTTTTATACACGATAAATAGAATATAATAATAAATAATAATACAAAAACAATTATTATTATTTAAATTTACTGTTAATAGATGTTCTATTATATATATCTGTATTAAGTATTAATAATATAACATATACTAAATATTGTTAGTTATGATCGATATAAACAACGAACAGTCTGGAATCATTAACGAAACCGGCACTTTCAAGAGCCCTGCCATATGCCTCATTGCTGACGGGGCATGCACAGCGGACAGAAAGCTTTCTTTCCTTTGCAACTGCCGATAAATGTAATAATATGCTTCTTCCTGCATAATTATTACGTTTATCTTCTCTAATAAATACACCAAGACTGCATATCCCGGATTGCAGGGTATGAGGTATTATTAATCCCAGACCAAGAAATAAACCCGTTTTATCTTCTAATATATATAACTGTTCTTTATCGATCCTCTGTTTATGAAGATCAATAAAGCTGCCGCTGTACTTTTTAATGCTCTCGATGTCTTTGTATCTGGCTTTTCTGAACAGGTCATAAGCATATTCCGGATTCCTGACAGGAAGACAGCTTTGTGTATAATATAAGTAGTGCGTTTTGATATTGGAAAGATGATCGGTACATAAACATAAGGACATTTCATCAAAACTTGTGACCAGTATCATTTCTATGTTGAAATCCCTTACAATCAGCATAAAAATGTCTTTTGCCAGAAACAGCAGGGAATCAGGAAGATAAAATGACGTAAGGTACTTTTCTTCAAGAACTGAAAAGAAACCGATATGGTCATCCCTGTAACTGATAGAATAAAAAACAGAGCTGTTTATATTCATTTCAAGATAGTCATCAAATGGTTTCTTCAATTTAGCCAGATAATTTGAGAAGAAAACCTTGTTTTCGTCATAACTGCTTCGTTTGAAAGTGTATAGGCATTCTGTTTCTTTTGTTAACATTTATCAGCCTCTTTTATTTCAGATTTTACCCGAAAAACTTCAGATTTGCAAGCATTCCGCCCATAATATCATCTTTGGATCATTTGCTTTCCAGCGCGTTCCTGTATCTGTGGAACGTGATGCAGTTGGCATTATGGAAATTAAACGGCTTATCCATGGCAGTTCTTATCACGGCAATGATGTCATCATTTTGAAAACACCAGTCCGGATACTGCAAAGCGGCTTTCTTTCTGTCAGAAGTAGAGCGTATATCCCAGAGATCTTTTATAAAAGTCCAGCTTATCAGATCATCTGATCCATAAAGGCTCATCGTCTGACGTTTGTTGCCATAAGGAGTGGCTATACGGTTTCCCATAACATAATATCTGTTGTTTCTGTTTCTTATGACAAATTTACAGTGTCCTAGAGGAAGATCGACCGCTCTTATGTTTTTAAGCGGTGCGGTAGGATCATTTTTATCAAGCTCGCTTAAGATAGCTATACCGTCATCGACAAGATTGCATCGGAGCATATCATACATGCGGCCATCATTCCCTGTGATGACATTTCCTTCTATCGCTACAGGATCTTCCTTGCATCCTCTGAGTCCCATGAGATTCATTTTTACTGATGTATCTCCTGTCATAGCCCAATTCTTCGGATCCATCAGATCCTTGCCTATATCGCACGAAATCACATGTATGCTGAATTTATGCTTCCATGTCCCGTATTCCACTGCGGTCCATATCCTGCCATTGTTGATCACTGTCGGGACCGGAGCCTGGTGGAAACCTCTTTCATCAACTATGTCGGTTTTGAACAGACAAACTGTCTTATCCCATGTGGCTCCGCAATCCATGGATCTATGCAGCATTATGTCTCCATATTCCGTGGACATGCCCAGCATGTATACGACACTGCCTATCAGAAATAATTTTCCCCAGAAGCAGGGTGATATATGAGACAGATAATGCCATGTCAGACCGGAATCCTTTGATGTGAAAATATATGAAAGATCCTGCGCACCGTGCCCCCAGAACACATCATGAGAACATAAATAATCACCGTTTGGTAATACCAGCAGGCAGGGGGAGCATGTGGATCTTCCAGAAGGATAGAAATAAAAATCATCTTTGTGGATATAGTTGATGATCTTGAAATTTTTCTTGTTTTTAAAAGGAGTGAAAAGCCTTGTGCAGGATGGGACTTCTATCCTGCCTATTTTATCGGTTAAAGTGAGACACACCGTATAGTCCTTGCCATTTTCCAACCCGTCAACGTTCACCATGCCGTCTTTTGCGTCTATATGTTTCTCAATGACCTTCGAAGAGGACTGCCGTACCATCGCGATCCTCATACGAAGCTGCTTTTCCAAAGCATCGCATGTATATTCAAATGTTATACCGCTGTCGAAAGGTTCCATTCTTGTTATCGTCACCATTTCATATGCTCCTTATCGTTTCTCTTATAAACTGGGCAACGTTCTCCATCGCATCCACTTCATCTTTCATAAAACTTTTCAAAAGTGATGCATCACAGCTTCTGGAATCCGTAAGCATTTCATTGAAATATCTCTGCATATGGTATTTAGCGCATGCAGGGTAGACCCTTGTCTCTATGACTGCAGCCATCGCAAGGAAAGATGCAACGAGGTTTGCCTCCTTTGGATGCTTTTTATAGTTGTCAAAAAGCCAGACATACAGATCCGGATGGAAATTCGCCATTATACCGCTGTAGCCGCATGCGCCTGCCTTGAGTGTCTCGTAGAAAGTCCCGCCGTTTGCATTGAATATGGAAAAATCCGTGCCTTTTGCCAGAGTGATCCTGTTTTTTATAATATCCGCATCGCAGCATGTGTCTTTAAAGAAAGTGAATCTTTTACTTTGTATGACCCATTTCATGTCCTTGTCTGTGAGCACATACTTATATGGTGCAGGGCATTCATACAGCCCCAGAGGTATCCCTTCGGGTATTTTATCTATGAACGATCCAAGATTCCTTATGAATGTACCTTCCGGATCATCTTTCATCGCGAACTTATTAGTAAGAAGGATGACATTAGATGCGCCTTGTTCATATGCGTCGTATACATCGGTGATCTGCTCATTTTCACATTCACTGACGTGCCCGGACACCACGACAGGTATCCTTCCGTTCACCGTTCTGATTATGAAAGATGCAAGTTCCTTTCTTTCATCTCTTGAAAGGTAGAACATTTCTGATGACTGGCATACGGCAAATATACCGTGCAGGCCATTTTTGATATACCATTCGACCATTTTCTCCACTACATTGTAATCGATCTTATTGCTGACTGTGTATGGGGTGATCATTGTTACATATATTCCACGGGATCTCATTAAAGCCTCCGGTTTTTATTTGTGTATTGTGATTATATCATGACGAAATACGTAACAATTATGAAATTTAAAATTTCTTCTTTTATTTCTTATATGTTGGTGTTATAATACAAAAGTTATTACTAGCTCATAAAAACATATTAAGGAGATAACATATGACAACTGGAGTTAATTTTTGGGATACCAACGTATGGTCTTTCATTATCACGCTGACTCTTCTTCTTGGGGCAATGATGATAGCTAACCTTTTACGAAGGGTTATCAAGCCACTTAGGAAGTCTTTAATACCAAGTGCCGTCCTGGGCGGATTCCTTATCCTTATGGCAAATTACATATATAAGGAGATCACGGGGGATTCGATGTTTTCGGCGGTTACTTTAGAGACGCTGACATACCATGGACTGGGGCTGGGGTTTGCCGCAGTCGCATTGAAGACATCTGAAGGCAAGTCCTCTAAGGGTACAAAAACAGACATATTGAATTACGGGTTGACCACAGTGTCAGGATATGTGCTTCAGGGTCTTTTCGGACTGGTCATTATGGTCGTTCTCGGGTTTTTCATGGAAGGCCTTTTCCCTGCAGCAGGTCTGCTTCTCCCGATGGGTTACGGGCAGGGGCCCGGACAGGCATTCAACTGGGGGCATACATACGAAACACTGTGGGGTTTTGAAAATGGAACGAGCTTCGGGCTCACCATTGCAGCAACAGGCTTCATATCAGCAAGCATTGGCGGGATAATATATCTTTGGAGACTTAAACGAAAAGGAGTTGCAAAGAGCAACTTTGATGACAGTGAAACGTTCGTCGAAGAACCTGCTGAGCAGGTAACATCAGCGAAAAATGAAATACCTCTATCCGAATCCATCGATAAACTGACTGTTCAGATAGCATTGGTATTTATAGCATATGCTATGACATACATATTCATGTGGGGCGTGAATCAGATAATCGAGGCCGGATACATGGGCAGTTTTGGCGTAAATACTGTTCAGCCTCTTCTTTGGGGATTCAATTTCCTGTTTGCCACAGTGTTTGCAGTATTGGTCAAGACGATATTACAGACGCTCAAGAAAAAAGGGATCATCAAGAGGGAATATACAAGCAATTTCATGCAGAACCGTATTTCTGGATTTGCGTTCGATATAATGGTAGTCGCTTCAATAGCGGCTATAGATCTGTCGGCTTTCAAATACAAGGAATTCGTCATACCGGTCATTGCATTGTCCGTTGCAGGTCTGGTAATAACATACATACAGTGCGATTTCATATGCAAGAGGCTGTTTCCGACATACAGGCATGAATCATTTCTTGTTATGTACGGAATGCTTACCGGGACTGCAAGCACAGGTATAATACTGCTTAGGGAGATAGATCCCCAGTTTCAGACGCCTGCGGCCACGAACCTGGTATATCAGCAGTTGTGGGCTATAGTATTCGGATTCCCTGTGCTGCTTGTGCTTAGTTTTGCGCCTCAGAGTACGAATAATCTTTATATCACCATAGCATTGCTTACAGTGCTCATGGTCGTATATTCGGTGATCCTTTTCAGAAAACAGATATTTAAAAAGGAAACAAAATAACAGACAAAATAAAGTATGCAAAAAGACGGGATGATACCCGTCTTTCTTGTATTCTTCATTTGACTTTTACGCGTGTTTAAAGTATATTAATCGGAAAGCGGTTAAGCAGAATTTATCTGAAAAAGAGGTCCCTTTTATGATCAGCAAATCTAACCTGCGCCTGCATTCAAATGAGCAATGGGGTAAAAAATCGGATAAGGTATTCGATAATAATGAAATGACTGATGAGGATATACAGGAAGCGCTGGAAGAAAGCGGGAAAGTACTGTGCATCCTGCATAAAAAGCGTTATGACCTTGATGGCAGGGTTATACCTGAGGATTACGAAGATATAAATATATAAAGACTTCATATGAGGTCTTTTTCTCATTAAAATGACCGGGATCATACTTTATTTTTCTTGCTTATTGAAATAATGATGTTTCCCGATATATAATCATGATATTACAAATCAATCTAACAAATGTATATGGGGGAGAGTAGTATGGACGAGACAAAAACATTCAATCGTAACAAGTGGTTTTATTCGCTTGGCGGTATCGGACGTGACATGGCTTATCAGCTTTTTGCAGCTTATCTGCTGACATATGTCATGTTCACAAGGACATTGACGGATGCGCAGTTTTTTGCGATCAGTATAATTATGATCGTATGCCGTATCTGGGATGCAATAAATGACCCGGTGATGGGTGGTATCATTGAAAATACCAAAATGAAATTGGGTAAATTCAAACCATGGATAATCATAGGGGCCGTGACCAGTGCGGTTGTGATGGTCATATATTTCTCATCGGGTTTCACAGGCTGGAACTTTGTTGTTTTCTTCGGCATATTATATCTTCTGTTCGATATAACGTTCACTATGAACGATATAAGCTATTGGGCAATGCTTCCTTCTTTGGCAAAGGATCAGAATCAGAGAGCTACGCTGACTTCAATGGCCAATCTTTTTGCGGCGATAGGCGCTATCATAGCATTTGCTGCAATACCGATATTGACAAACGGTTCCATGGCAATTGGAGGCAACTCCATTACCGGATACAGAGCAGTAGCTATCATAATCGGCCTCATATTCATTGGGTGCCAGGCAATGACGACATTCTGCGTGAAAGAAGCGCCTGTATCATATCGTCCGAATAACGAAAAGATAGGGTTTAAAGCAATGATAAACGTCGTATTGAAAAACGATCAGCTTCTGTGGACGTCTTTAGAGATGCTTCTATATAATCTGGGTTCATCCCTTATAAATGTTTTTGGTATCATATATGTATATATGTATTTCGGATATGATGGGATAAATATCACTTTGTTCGTAGGCGCATATGCTCTGGGATCATTGCTTGTGAATATCGTATATCCTGCAATGGCAAAGCATCTGACAAGAAGCAAGATAGCGGTATTGGGACTTATAGGCGTTATCCTGGGATATGGTTTCTTCTTCATTATCGGTATAGCGATACCTATGATATATCTTCTTCTGTGTGTTGCCGGTCTGCTTCTGGCTTTCGGGCAGTCCATGATATATATGGTCATAACCATCAATCTTACCAACTGCATAGAGTATAACGAATACAAGAAAGGTAACAGAGACGAGGCAATAATCTTCTCGATAAGACCATTCATGGCAAAGATGGGATCTGCGCTTGAGCAGGGGATAGTTGCGGCCGCATATCTTTTACTTGGCATCACTGCTATCACAAACGGTATTTCGGAAGCGGAACAATTGAGCAATATGGGTCAGATCGATGCTGTTGAGAAGAGCGCGATGATAGATCAGGCTCTTGCTTTGGGAACAGATTCGATGAAGATGAATTTCAGATGCATCATAGTTTTCGTTCCAATATTCCTTATAGGCTGCGCATTCCTGGTGATGCAGACAAAAAACAAAGTCGACGAAAAGGAATATGACAGAATGATCGGTGAGATCACAGCAAAGAAAGCCCAGATCCCAACAGATAAATAACAGATATTTCTTTTGATATACCATACAGCTGCTTATTCATACATGCGGCTGTATTTTTATATTTAAATATGAAAGAAAATTGTTGCAATTATTCAAAAGTGGTTATATAATTCGTCATAATTTATATTTAATGGACAAAAGATGAAAGGAAACGATTTAAATTATGCAAAATGACACTAACCCCATACTTCAGTTTTCCGATACGACGAACCTGCTGGAGCAATCAGCATATAAATATCAGTTACAGGACAGGGAGCAGCCGAATCTGTACCGTTATCTCTATGACTATGGATCCATTCCGAAGGTATCCTTCAACCAGAGAAGCGTTCCCATGAACATGCCTAAGGAAATATGGATTACAGATACCACATTCAGAGACGGGCAGCAATCGACATCCCCCTTTACGGTAGAGCAGATAGTGCATCTGTATGAGCTCATGCATAAACTCGGAGGACCCAAAGGGCTGATCAGACAGACTGAATTTTTCGTATACACTGACAAAGACCGTAAAGCAGTGGAACAGTGCCTGGCCTTAGGGTATGAATTTCCCGAAATAACAAGCTGGATAAGGGCAAATGAAAAAGATTTCGACATAGTGAAGGGATTAGGGCTCAAGGAAACAGGGATACTTGTATCGTGTTCCGATTATCATATATATAATAAAATGGGTCTTACAAGAAAACAGGCTATAGATAAGCATCTTGGGATAGTAAAAGCCGTTCTGGATAAAGGAATAAAGCCAAGATGCCATTTTGAAGATATAACCAGAGCGGACTTCTATGGATTCGTAGTACCTTTTGCTGACGAACTGACAAGGCTTTCAGCTGAGGCAAAGGTACCCATAAAGATCAGAGCCTGCGATACCATGGGCTTTGGCGTTTCTTATCCCGGTGCAGCGCTGCCAAGAAGCGTTCCGGGCATCATATATGGCCTGCAGCATTACGGCGGGGTCCCAAGCGATATGCTTGAATGGCACGGTCACAACGATTTCTACAAGGTCGTTACAAATGCTTCCACAGCATGGCTCTACGGCGCATCGGGCGTCAACTGTTCGCTTCTTGGGATAGGTGAGAGGACAGGCAACTGTCCGCTTGAAGCAATGGTCATAGAGTATGCTTCCTTAAGAGGCACGACAGATGGCATGGAAATACCCACGATCACAGAAATAGCAGAATACTTCGAGGAGTATATAGGTTATGAGATACCTCCGAGGACTCCCTTTGTAGGCAGGAATTTTAATGTCACAAGAGCAGGCATACATGCTGACGGCATGCTGAAGGATGTTGAGATATACAGCATATTCGATACGGAAAAATTATTAAACAGGCCTCCTACTGTCGCAGTGGATTCCCACAGCGGTCTTGCAGGCGTCGCGCACTGGCTCAACTCATTCTTCAGACTTAAATCACCGGATGAGACAGTCAAAAAAACCGATCTTATCGTGGCAAAGATCAAAGCTGTCGTAGATAAGGAATACGAGAATGGAAGGAACACTGTTATGGGCGACTATGAACTCGAGAACATCACCAAGCAGGTGGATTACGAGGAATTTGACAGACTTGATCATATAAACCTGAGGATAAAAGCAAAGGATCAGGACTGAATTATATAGCCTATCTAAAAATTAAAAACCTGTTGACAAACACTCTACCAGCAATTAAAATAGGTAAAGACTTAATTTTGGTCATGGTGGGTATAGCTCAGCTGGTTAGAGCGCTAGGTTGTGGCCCTAGAGGCCAAGGGTTCGAATCCCTTTATTCACCCCATTAGATAGGTGCGGTGGGATGTAGCCAAGCGGTAAGGCAACGGACTTTGACTCCGTCACTCGTAGGTTCAAATCCTGCCATCCCAGCCAAATGTGGGACATTAGCTCAGGTGGTAGAGCACTTGACTTTTAATCAAGGTGTCCGGAGTTCGAGTCTCCGATGTCTCACCAAAACCTCTGTAAAAAGAGGTTTTTTTTATGTCTTGAAATATCAAATGAAATGTAATAACATATGTAATGAAGGTAAAACGAAATATATACGTAATATATCGAAACCATTTTTATAATCGGAGGACAGGTGGAACTAAGCATTAGCGAACGTAAAAACAGGATACTTGAAATGCTCCACAGCGATGGCAAAGTGAAGGTGAATGAGCTGTCACGCATTTTTAATGTCTCCGAAGTAACGATACGTTATGATCTTACCGGTCTTGAAGAGGAAGGCATGCTGTCAAGGGTATACGGGGGCGCGGTCAGTTCATACAAAAACTACTTCAACATGAATTTTAAGCAGCGTTCAAACACGAATGAGGCAGAAAAAAAAGCTATTGTGGAATGTGTGGCAGGATACATAAATGACGGAGAGACCGTAATGATGAATTCAGGAACGACTACGCTGTTCGCGCTTCATGCGATGAAGAGTAAAAAGCACCTGAATATAGTTACGAATTCCATAGCTATCGCGACTGAGGCCGGAGAATATGAGGATTTCAATGTGATACTCCTTGGCGGGACAGTCAACACGAGATATCAGTTCACATCAGGCAATGACGCGCTTTTACAGCTTTCATCATATCATGCGGACAAACTCATACTGTCAGTTGACGGAGTGAGCATGGAGACCGGACTTACGACCTATTATCAGCAGGAGAAGGAAATATGCCTTCAGATGATCAGACAGTCGAATACAACGATCATAGCGGCAGATTACACAAAGATAGGAAGGACAGCCTTTGTTAAAATAGCGAAAACAGGTATGGCGGATCATATTGTTACGAATACAAGAGCACTGGGATCCGAAATCGAAAATCTCAAGGCGGAAGGAATAGACGTCATATTAGTCTAGGGGGATATGCATGCATGACGCACTGTTGATAGGCTGGGCGGAAGAGAGTATAACGCCGGACAGGAAGGTAAGTCTTGACGGGCAGTTTTTTGAAAGGATCTCGGAATATGTGGAGACTCCCATTACAGCTACGGCGATGGCTGTTGAATCAGGATCTGATCAGCTGGTCATATGCTCATGCGATCTTTTATATATCGATACAGGCCTTCTTGGAATGGTGCGCGGTCGCGTAAGATCAGAAGATATAGGGTTGGACACTGATAAGATAATAATAAATGCGACCCATGTCCATACCGCGATGGTATATGAAACAAAAAGCGATACATACGGCTCGGCATTGGATGTGCTTTCCTCATTTCTGCCAAAAGACAGTCAATATACTGCAAAAGCATCATCAGATGATGTGCTGGACCCTCATGAAGCCTTGCTGTTTCTGGCAGAGAGGATCTCGGCCGCTATAATCCAGGCATGGAAAGCAAGAAAGAAAGCATATCATGCCAATGGATTCGGACGCGCGCCTGTAGGCATGTGCAGAAGAGCCGTATACAAAGACGGCTCAGCGAGGATGTGGGGAGATACCGATAGTTTGGATTTTATGAACCTTGAAGGAGGAAATGATTCAGGAATAGAGCTTCTGTATATTTTCGACGGGCAAAAGAAACTGACAGGCGTTGTTGCAAATATCGCTTGTCCTGCCCAGGTCGTAGAGCACAGAAGCTTCATATCTTCCGATTATTGGGGAAAGGTAAGGATACTGCTTCGCGAGCACTTCAATAGCAGTCTGTATGTTCTGGGATTATGCTCTGCGGCGGGCGACCAGTGCCCCCGTGATCTCATAAGATGGGTCGGGCCGGAGACGCCGATAGATGATCCGAACATATCAAGGGAAAACCATACTGAAAGAAATGCCGATACGTCAATGTTTGATATAAACGGCACATGGAAAGTCGGAAAACGCATAGCAGATGAGATCGCCGATGTTTATGAAAAAGCTGTTTCACATATATGTGATGATATGGCGCTTGTCCATAAAGTGATGATCTTTGACCTGCCCGTAAGGACCGTGACAGGATCTGAATACGAAATCGCGAAGGATCAGATAACCGGATATATCAGCAAGGCAGGAAGATCCGGGTTTGATTTTGCTGATAATGCGCAGATGCATGTTTATGCTGGAACAGCCGCAAGATACGGATATCAGAAGGACCATGGGTATTTCCCTGTGGAGGTGCATGTCGTGCGGTTTTCAGACATAGCGTTTGCTACAAATCCTTTTGAACTGTTCCTTGACTATGGGAATATCATAAGGGCAAGAAGCAGGGCAAAGCAGACATTCATAATACAGCTGGCCTGCGGGAACGGGCTTTATCTTCCTACAGAAAAAGCCGAGGCGGGAAGCCATTACAGCGCTTATGTGTCCAGCGGTATAACAGGGCACGAAGGCGGAGAGATACTGGTCAGAAAAACTGTTCTTGAGATAAACCGGATGTGGAACATCGGAGGGAATACTTGAAGTTACTTGGAGTTGATGTCGGGACGACATCAATAAAAGCCGCTGTATATGACCAGACCGGACAGTGTATCATATCCGCTCATGTGGATTATGAACTGATCAGTAAAGGCGATCACGTTGAATTTGATGCGGATGAATATTTCGATCTGTTCCTGATAGCTGTAAAAGAAACAGCTTGGAGCAACGACATATCAGCGATCGCAATTGACACGCAATGCGAGACTTTGATAATGGCTGACGAAAAAGGAAAGCCTCTGTGCAACGCTATAGTATGGCTTGACAACAGGGCTGTGGCGGAAGCCTGTGAGATACAGAAGGACTTTGGCCGGCAGAAAATATACGAAACGACGGGGCAGGCGGAAGTGACAGCCACATGGCCCGCATGCAAGTTACTGTGGATGAAGAAAAATGAACCTGATATATGGAAGAAGGTCAGGAAGATATTCCTGCTTGAGGATTATCTTCTTTTCAGACTTACAGGTAAATTCATAACAGAAAAGACATTACAGTCATCGAGCCTTTATTTTGATATACATAAAGGCGGATGGTGGACGGAAATGCTCGAATATCTGAATATCACGCCGGATATGCTTCCTGCGATTCACGACAGTGGGGAATGCATAGGGAATACAGGGAACATAACGGTCGTTACAGGAGCGATCGATCAGATAGCAGGCGCTATAGGAGCGGGAATAGTAGAAAATGGTATGGTAAGCGAAATGACCGGTACTGCGATGTCTATATTCGCTCCGTCAGAAATGGTACCGCCTTATGATCCGGTGAAAAGAATACCCTGCCACTATAACTACGACGGCAGATACTGCCTTCTTTCATGGACCGCAACAGCGGGAATGGTACTAAAATGGTACAAAGACAATTTCTGCGGGGGTATGAGCTATAAGGAACTGGATGAACTGGCCTGCAGAGTCCCGGCCGGATGTGACGGGCTCACCATGCTTCCTTATCTGTGCGGTTCAATAGCGCCGTATGATCCGGACGCCAGAGGTATGTTTCACGGGATCAGCTTAAGTCATACCAAAGGGTATTTTGCAAGAAGCATAATGGAAGCCATTGCATGCACGCTTAAGAGCTCGCTTATCGATATGGGAACGGATGTAAGTGAAATACGTTCCATGGGCGGAGCGGCAAACAGCGCATTATGGTGCCAGATAAAGGCAGATATCACCGGCTGTAAGATCGTGACCCTGAAAGACAGGGAAACGGCATGCCTTGGTTCGGCCATACTGGCCGGAGTCGGCATAGGAGCATTCGATTCCGTCAGAGAAGCATGCAGCCTGCTGGTAAAAACAGATGAAATATATCTGCCTGCAAAGGCAGCGTATGAGGATATATACGATAGATTTATGGATCTGAGAAAGGCGGTATACAATGGTTAAGGCCGGATTTGCAGGTTTTGGTGAAGTCAACACGCCAAAGGAGATAATCATAAAAAAATGCGGCGATGCATTGAATGCCCTTATGGCAGAAGGTATTGGGCTTACATCTGTTTATCCCATAACTGATGATGAAAAAGGGAGCGATATCGAGAAAGCGGTAAAGGTACTCAGGGCTTCTGACTTTGATGTGCTTGTCATATGCATAGCAGGCTGGATACCCGCTCATGCGGTGATCAAGGTAACGGAATACTTCCGCCATAAACCGATGGTGCTTTGGGGGCTGTCAGGCTGGATGGAAGGTGACAGACTCATTACGACCGCTGACCAGGCCGGTACTTCATCGCTTAGAAAAACCATGTCCGATCTGGGATATACTTTTAAATATATCTATGACACAGTAGGAGCGCTAAAAAACTCAGTGAAGGTCGCAGATTACTGCAGGGTTGCATATTCCGCTGAAAGACTTCATCACGTCAAAGCGGGAATGATGGGATACCGTGACATGGGGCTGTACGGTACTTTATACGATGGGATCTCATTGAAAAAGACTGTAGGCGTTGAAATCGAAACCTTTGAGATGCTTGAAATAGTACAGAGATATGAGAAAATATCCGACGTAAAAAAGAATGCGGTAATAAATAACAGCATGTCAAAGTGGAAATTCCTTAAAGAACCGCGCAAAGACGGAATGATGAAGGCGGCAGGATATTACCTTGCTCTTATCGGTCTTGCAAAGGAACGTCATTATGAAGCGGTATCACTCAAGGATGTAGACGGGATGAAGAAGCTTTTAGGATTCCCGCCTGCGCCGATATTCATGCTGCTGGGGGACAACGACGGTCTTTGCACCATACCGGAAAATGATTCTTTAGGTTTGGTGACACAGCTGATGGTAAAATATTCTACCGGCCAGTGTGCGGCATATCTGGAATTCTATGAATTCATGAAAGACAGGGTGTTAGCCGGCGTACCTGACTATGTTCCTTCTGAAATAGTGGATGGTAATGTACAGGTTATGCCTGCCGCTTTTGGCGGACTATCTGAAGGTATACTTAATGTATCACGGTTAAAAACCGGTGAAATCACATTGTGCCGCTTATCATGCAGTAACGGTGAATATACCATGCATATGGTAAAAGGAACAGGAGTGGCTCCAGGAAAGTGGGAGGAAGCAGGCTGGACACAGCCGGCGCCTCAGCTTCCGGGACTGGAGATATTTCTTGACGATATGGATGGTTTTACGAAGAACGTCATGTGTCAGCACTATATCATCTCATACGGAGACAATACGGAAAAGATAAGGGATCTATGCGATATAATCGGCATACAGGTCATTTAGGAAAGGATGAACATGAAGAAGAAATCAATAAAAGCCGCCATGGATTCACTTGATATCGAAATGAAGGCAGTTGCAGATATAAAGGGATATCTGGATCTGGAATCATTCGAACAGGCCTGTGACGCCCTTTGCCGCTGTGACAGGATAATGACATGTGCAAGCGGCTCATCGGGCATTGCCGCTAAAAAATTCGCTCATTCCCTTTGCTGCATAGAGAAAAATGCCATGTTCATGTCCCCTTGTGAAGCCGTGCACGGCGGTCTGGGAGCATTGAAAAAGGGAGATGTCATGGTAATGATCTCAAGAGGAGGAAAGACGAACGAACTGCTTCCGATAATTTCAGTCTGCAATAAAAAGGAAGCGATACTGATAGCGGTGACCGAAAATCTGGGATCCCCGCTTGCTTTGAATGCGGATATAGTAGTGCCGATACGGATAGAGAAGGAAAGCGATCCGCTTGGTCTGATGGCGACATCGAGTTATGTCGCAACAGTTGCCCTTTTTGATGCCATGCTTTCAGCTATAATGACCGAGACAAGGTTTACGAAAGAACAGTTCGCTTTGATACATCCGGGCGGAGCGGTAGGGGAGCTGCTGAACAGGGGAGGAAAATAATGTACAGAGGGTTGACGATAAAGCCGCCTTTTTTTGAGGTGGGGCCGAAAGCATATATTTATGGCGATGCGATGCTGGCGCTTGCCAGGGAAATAGACCGCATAGCAATAAAATATGATGTGGACATAATAGTGACGCCGCAGTATACGGATATCCGGCTGATCGCGGAAAACACCGAAAGGATATTTGTATTTGCCCAGCATATGGATTGCCTGCCTATCGGAAGGGGGCTGGGATCGGTGCTGCCTGAAGCGGTCAAAGCCGCTAAAGCTGTCGGCGTCATGCTCAATCACTGCGAGAAACCTTTATCGATGGAAGTAATAGGGAAGACGATACAAAGAGCTGACGAAGTAGGCCTTGGCACGATAGTATGTGCGGATACGGTTGATGAATTATCCGCCATAGCAAAGCTTAGGCCTAACCTTCTTGTTGCGGAACCTACCAGCCTTATCGGAACGGGAATGACAAGCAGCCTGGATTATGTTAAAAAGACTATAGAGACGGTAAGAGCGATCGATCCCGATATCATGGTTTTACAGGGTGCGGGGATAAGCAACGGCCGGGATGTATACAATGTCATCATGGCGGGAGCACAGGCGACAGGCAGCACAAGCGGGATCATGAAAGCAGAAGATCCTGCCGCTATGGCAGAAGAAATGATATGTTCATTACGCGCAGCGTGGGACAAATTACATAAATGAAATTTGAGGAGGATAAATCATGGCAGTTTACAGAGGTACGATAGAACTTCAGTCACATGACCACAGACCTGATTTCCATAATGTTACGGATCAGGTAAAGAAGATCGTGGCTGAATCGGGGATCAGAAACGGAATATGCGTAGTATATTCGCATCATACGACATGTTCGGTCATCACGCAGGAATGCTCGCATGATAAAAATTTTTTCGGCAGGGAATATCTGCAGCAGGATCTTAATAATATAATGGAAAAACTTATCCCGACCTGCAGATGTGAAGGCCAGTATATGCATCCGGGTCCAAAGCATATTGAATTTGCGCTCACATTCCCTGATGAGGAACCTAAGGGCAGTCTGAATACGGATGCCCACTTACGTTCGGTATTCTTCGGCCGTTCGGAGACGATAGTGCTGTTTGACGGACAGCTTTCACTCGGTGATTTCGGCTTCATTTATTTTATTGACTGGGATCAGATACGCGAAAGAAAAAGAGTATGCGAAGTACAGATAATAGGGGAATGAAAATAAGCTTATAAGTTCGGATGTTTTAAAAAGATACGGTTTCTTCCCGTATCTTTTTTGTAACTATGATATTTAAATGAGAGTTATCATCTGTCGATGGATCATTTCTTTGCTTTTAATATATACAGCCAGTCCTGGAATGCGGTGACTTTAGGCATCCTCCATACACCTGACTCGTCAGGAATGACATCGCCTATTACGGTTTCTTTCCCAAGGATCGGGTCGAATCTGGATGCCATGTAAGATATGTCTTTTTCAATACCTCTTATCTCGATATTGCCCCAGAAGCTGCCTCCAAGATTAGGTTTGAATATGATCCTCACTTCCTTTGGGATCCCCACACAGAAGTTGCCGTCACATGCGTTTAAAGAGCAGGGGTTCTCCACCCATTCGGGATGTGATTGAAATCTCCACCACTCAAAAGAGGTGAGAAATCTCTTGCAGCTTCCTATCTGTCCCGATCCAGGGAGAGAGGCTGCTTCCTTCCAGTTCGTGTCTCCCCATGTCGAGCCGTGAGGAGAAGGCCCATAAGGTCTTCCTATCCCGTTGAGCTGCCATATGCCGTTTGCGCCATATGTATGTCCGGCAGCACCTAACATGAAATCAGACAGATATACATATCTTTGTACATCACAGTATGAAGACCCGCATATACCCTCGTAATTACACTCTGAATTTATGACAGGAAGCGCCTTGCGGTCCACAGAGTGCTTTATCTGTTTCATCTGCGGAACTATGGATGCAAATCCTCCATGCCCCGTTTGAAGCATGTCAAGGTCAAGAAGCGTCTCGTCTTCTATCTGCTCATGACCGTTGTTTGTAGGGTGTATCGTTATGAGCCTCTTAAACGGATCGTTATTCTTTACGAACAGAGTTACATCGTTCCAGTCTTTCCTGGATCTTCTCAGATGCTCCTCAGCTGATATGTTCTCGTTATAGAAAGCCATGTTGGCTTCACCTGCTATGCACCATGCGACAGGAAGAGCCGACCAGCGGGCTATAAGGTATTTCCAGTGTTTCAGAAGTGTTTCCTTGCCTGCGAATTTCATGAAAAATCCCCATGAACCCACTATGCAGGGCGTTATGCCTTTTTTGATCAGATGGAATATCCTTCTGTCAGCCATGTCGAAGTATTCAGGACATATCGATTTGAAATCAGCAGTCCACGGGAATCCGGCTTCATTTCTCCCTCTTTCATCAAATGGAAGCATATCGGGATACAAACCGGCGACTATCTGTACCACATTGAATCCCTTTTTGACGCGGTCTTCCGTGAGTTTACCGAAATCCTTATTGAAATCCAGCCGGTCCGTAAGACCCATCCACCAGGTGTCGGCAAGCCAGTAAAAGGGAGTGCCGTCTTTATATCTCAGATACAGATCCTTGTTCTTTCTGCCTATCGCACCGTGGACATACAGAGGATTGTCACCTGTATATTTCCTGACCGTTATTTCCCCTTTGATGCCATTTAAGGAATCATCGCTGCTTACCGTTATATATCTGTGTTTTCCCGGTATCGATATGTCATAACGCAATTTGTATGTGTCCCCGCCCGCCCAGAAACCTGTTACGGATATCGAGGATCCGTCCGGTCTTGTGAAGAGAGCAGATAATGACACATAATTGAAAGGGTCATGATCCGATGATTTTGAAGTAAAAGTGAGTTCTTTGAACAGTTCCATAATGATCACCGCTTTTCCTGTATTTTATATTTCCTTTATTATATATTATCCGGTGCGATTATTCAGCAGATCATATTGCACAAATACTTATTTTATTAAAATAAATAAAAATGAGCTATATCCGAAAAAATATGTTAAGATATGTAATTGTTAAAAAGGAGGTTGACAAAGAAGCATATGCGAATTATAATTTGTCAATCCAAAACTTAATTGAGGAGAATGAAAATGGCAGACAAAAAGGTTTTAATGACTTACGAAGGAATAAAAGAGCTGGAAGACGAATTGATGACATTAAAAGGCAAGACAAGGATGGAAGTATCCGACAGGCTCAAAAATGCGATTTCATTTGGAGATATTTCTGAAAACAGTGAATATGATGAAGCAAAAAATCAACAGGCTCAGGTAGAGACAAGGATCGCATATCTTGAGAATCTGCTTTCAAAGGCAGAAGTCATAGATAACGATAACTGCAATAGCGAGAAAGTAACGATCGGCTGCAGAGTAAAAGTATTGGACATGGAGTACAATGAGGAGCAGATATACCAGATAGTAGGTCCGACGGAAGCAAATTCCTTCAATCAGAGGATCTCATATGAATCTCCTGTCGGGAAAGCGCTTATAGGAAATCATCCCGGCGCGGTCGTCAGCATCACGAGTCCTGCAGGCCAGCTTCAGATGAAGATCCTGGAGATCATGGCGTGATCACTTTGTTGTTAATACCGTAAAAAAAAGATATAATGAATTGCAGTTCTCTTTTGAGGACTGCAATTTGAATAAAGGAGCACATAATGGAAAATTTTACTGATAATACTGAAGCCGATCTCAATGAGATATTGAAAATAAGAAGAGAAAAGCTGGAGAACCTGAAGGATTCGGGGAGAAACCCTTTTGCAATAACATATTACGACCGTAAGTATACAGCCAGGGAAATACTGGATGATTTCGATGCATTGACTGAAAAAGAAGTCAGTCTGGCAGGCAGGATAATGACAAAAAGGGTAATGGGAAAAGCAAGCTTTGCTCACATACAGGACGGTATGGAGCAGATCCAGTTATATATCCGTATCGATGAAATAGGAGAAGAAGCGTACACCGAATTCAAAAAGTTCGATATAGGCGATATAGCAGGCTTTACTGGACTGCCTTTCATTACCCATATGGGGGAGAAATCCATCAGAGTAAAAACTATAACGCTCCTTGCAAAATCGCTGCAGCCGCTTCCTGAGAAATTCCACGGTCTTAAGGACATGGACCTTCGCTACAGGCAGAGATATGTTGATCTTATAATGAATCCGGAAGTCAAAGCCGCGTTTATAACACGTGCGAATATGATAGCTGCAATAAGAGAGTATATGACGGGGCTTGGCTATCTTGAAGTCGATACGCCCGTTTTGCATAATCAGGCGACCAATGCGAATGCCAGACCCTTTGAAACACACCACAATACGTTAAATATGGATATGTTCCTCAGGATAGAACTTGAACTTCACCTCAAGAGACTGATCGTAGGCGGCATCGACAGAGTGTTTGAAATAGGCAAGGTCTTCAGAAATGAGGGTATGGACACAAGGCATAATCCGGAATTCACGCTGATGGAATTTTATGAAGCATATGCGGATTACAATGTGATGATGACAAGAGCTGAAGAGATGTACTGCTATGTGGCTGATAAAGTATTGGGAACAAGAGAACTGAATTATCAGGGTACAAAAATAAGCCTGGAAAGACCTTGGAAGAGGATGACCATGGCAGGATCGGTAAAAGAATATTCAGGAGTGGATTTTGATTCGTTTGCATGTGACGATATGAAGGCAAAGGAAATAGCTAAAGAGAAGAATGTTCATGTGGAAGACCACTGGAACTGGGGAATGATATTAAATGCATTCTTTGACGAATATGTTGAAAAGAACCTGATCCAGCCTACATTCATATATGAATATCCTATAGAAATTTCTCCTCTTGCAAAGAGAAATGCCATGAAGCCATATATGACTGAAAGATTCGAACTGTTCATAGCAGGAAGCGAGGCAGGTAATGCATTCTCGGAATTGAACGATCCTATAGACCAGAAAGAGAGATTCATTGCCCAGGCAAAGAGCAAATTCGGTGAGTTTGATTTTACTATCGATGATGATTTTATAAATGCGATCGAAATAGGAATGCCTCCAACGGGCGGTATGGGTATAGGCATAGACCGTATGGTGATGCTGTTTACAGATTCCGCATCCATACGTGACGTCATTTTCTTCCCGACGATGAAATCGGATATAAATGGATGAGTTAAGAGAAAAATATCTTAAAATACTGGGTCTGGATGGGAACCCTACTGAAACACAGATAAATAAACAGTATGATTACATCTCTATGCGCGCAAGGCTGGATAAGACCGTAAATTTTGACGAGGCCACAAAAGCGCATGATTATCTTGTCGGACTTAATCAGGACGAACCTGTGGAAGTCAGGAAGATAGTGAAAACCTACAGAAGGCTATGGTTCAAGCATATCGGGACCATCGTTACGATCCTTATTATTTTCGCCACGATACTTTCCATAGCCATCCCGTATTTTGCGAACCAGGATCCGGATCTTACCATATCGTATGTCGGTGATTATGCTGCAAAGAGCAACGATGATATACAGCAGTATCTTTATGACAGGATGTCTGATGTGGATAAAATACTTCTGGAGGTGATGATCGCCTCATCAGAAGGCAATGACGCAACTGATACGGAGGAATCGATCGAAGCTTCATATGTTGAAAAACTGAGTCTCCTGCTTATATCCGGTGATCTTGAGATAATAATATGTGATGATATAGTTTATAGATATATATTAAAATACAACTATTTCCTTCCCCTTGAAGGTGTTCTTGAAGAAATGGACATCACGATACCGGAGGAAGACCGTGTGTACGGCATTGAATCAGGGACCGGTGAAAAAGTTATTTACGGAGTGGATGTATCTGATGTGACATTGATCGCCGAGCATCTGTATGTAAATGAACTTAATAAAATGATCCTCTGCATATCAAACGAGTCAAAAAACATGGAAAATGTGAAATCTGCCGTTAAGCTTCTTTTAGAATCAAATATGACGTCAGAAACATCAACTGATTAAATAATTGTTGACAAGGATATGGACAGCATGGTAAGATAACTTTTGCTATTAGAAGGCTCTTTTTTTTTGTAGAAAAAAGCTTTCAGAAATGAGAAGGCAGGGATGTATTATGAGAGACAAGATTATACTTGCGTGCACTGAGTGCAAACAGAGAAATTACTGTTCAACAAAGAATAAGAAGAACACACCTGACAGACTTGAGATCAACAAATACTGCAAGTTCTGTAAGAAGCACACTCTACACAAAGAGACTAAGTAATAAAGGTGAGGATAATGGCTGAGAAAGAAAAGACCGTAAAAAAGAATAAGTTTATAGGATTCTTCAAAGCGATTTTTCAGGAATTGAAGAAAGTAACCTGGCCTACAAGCAAACAGACTGTCAAGAGCACTGTCACTGTTTTAGTGGTATGCGCTATTGTTGGTCTTGTTATCTGTTTGTTTGACTGGGGTCTTTCAACTCTGATCAAATTGCTGGTAGCAAATTAAAATGGGAGATTTTCCGATGGATGAAAATATAAACAATGATGTGACCGCAAACAAGGACGAACAGGATACAGCCAAATGGTATGTAGTTCACACTTATTCCGGCTATGAGAACAAGGTCAAAGCCGATCTTGAGAAGATAGTTGAGAACAGGGAGATGAAAGAGTACATACAGGATATAGTTGTACCTCTTGAAGAAGTCATTGAAGAGAAAAACGGTAAGAGAAAGATAACTTTCAAGAAGATTTTCCCCGGTTATGTTATTGTTAAAATGATTATGACCGATCAGTCCTGGTATGTAGTAAGAAATACCCGCGGTGTGACCGGATTTGTTGGACCGACAGCCAAACCTGTTCCGCTTACCGATGAGGAAGTCATACAGATGAGGCTCGAAGGTATTGAAACTGTTATTGACTTCAATCCCGGAGATAATATAAGAGTAATCGAAGGACCGTTCGAAAACTTTGTAGGTGTTATCAATGAAGTCTATAAGGAAAAGAGAAAAGTGAAAGTTCACATATCCATTTTCGGCAGGGAAACTCCTGTTGAACTGGACTATGAGCAGATACAGATCATTCTTTAAGCTGTACAAAATAAATTGGGAGGTGGAATAAATGGCAAAAAAGATTATTGGATACGTTAAGTTGCAATTACCTGCAGCTAAAGCGACGCCAGCACCACCGGTTGGACCAGCACTAGGACAACACGGTGTAAACATTATGGGATTCTGTAAAGAATTCAACGAGAGAACAAGAAACGATGTGGGACTGATAATACCTATAGTATTGACAGTTTATGCAGACAGATCTTTTTCTTTCATCACGAAGACCCCGCCTGCAGCGGTTCTTATCAAGAAGGCATGCAATATAGAAACAGCATCGCCTACACCTAATAAGACAAAAGTCGCAGTGCTTTCAAAAGCGGATCTCAGGAAGATAGCAGAACAGAAAATGCCTGACCTCAATGCATCAAACATTGAGTCAGCAATGAAACTGATTGCCGGTACTGCACGCAGTATGGGCGTCACGATCGAGGAATAGGAGGATCAAATCATGAAGAGAAGCAAAAATTACAGAGCCAGCAGCGCTTTATATGATAAAGCATCCGCATATGAACCCTCAGAAGCTATCGGCCTTGCAAAACAGACAGCTAAGTGCAAATTTGATGAAACGATAGAAATACATATCAAACTCGGTGTAGACTCAAGACATGCTGACCAGCAGGTCAGAGGCGCAGTCGTACTTCCTTTCGGAACAGGAAAAAAGATCAGGGTACTGGTATTCGCAAAAGGAGCCAATGCTGATGCAGCTATGAAGGCAGGTGCTGATTATGTCGGCGCTGAAGACATAGCTGACAAGATCAAGAATGAGAACTGGTTCGAATTTGATGTAGCTATCGCAAGTCCTGATATGATGGGTGTTGTGGGTAAGATAGGCCGTATACTTGGACCTAAAGGACTTATGCCTAATCCTAAAGCAGGAACAGTAACGCAGGATGTGGCAAAAGCAGTTATTGAAGCTAAAGCAGGTAAGATCGAGTACAGACTTGATAAGACGAACATCATACACTGCCCGATCGGGAAAGCTTCATTTACACATGAACAGCTTATGGAAAACTTCAGAACTCTCATGAGCGCTGTAGTTAAAGCTAAACCGTCATCATCAAAAGGCCAGTACCTCAAGAGCGTCACTTTAGCGGCTACGATGGGTCCTGGAATAAAAGTTAATACACAGAAAGTGCTTGACTAATTGTGACCTGTGGATTAAACTCTACAGGACAAGTTAATATTGTAAGTTTTGCCGCAGACAGCAGGTGCTAATACGGAACGTATAGCATAAATCCCGCCGAGGTGATACAAGTAATGATCTATCATATCCTCGTATTGTCTGTGCAATGCGAGGATTTTTTATAAGGAGGTAACGAAAGACAATGGCTAGTGAAAAGATATTAGATGT